>CAYZOL010000033.1:0-7996 GCA_964480325.1 uncultured Candidatus Saccharibacteria bacterium
TGTCCATCAACCCTGATGAAGTCGTAGCACTCGGTGCTGCGGTACAGGCTGGAGTGTTACAAGGTGACGTGCGTGATGTTTTGCTACTCGATGTTATCCCGCTTTCTCTAGGTATCGAAACCCTCGGTGGCGTGGCGACAAAGCTTGTGGAGAGGAATACCACTATCCCAGCATCTAAATCTCAAATCTTCTCAACTGCGGCGGACAACCAGACATCAGTGGAGATTCATATTGTTCAAGGTGAACGCCCAATGGCATCGGATAACAAATCTCTAGGACGATTTATTCTAGATGGAGTTCCACCAGCTCCTCGTGGTATGCCACAAGTCGAGGTTACATTTGATGTTGATGCAAACGGAATTCTAAATGTAAAGGCGATGGATAAAGCAACTGGAAAAGAACAATCAATTCGTATCGAAGCAAGTTCAGGACTTAAAGAAGAAGATATAAAGAAAATGCAGGCGGATGCAGAGTTACATGCAGAAGAAGATAAAAAGAAAAGGGAACTCGTAGACCACAAGAACACTGCTGAGATGATGCTCTACACTGCCGAGAAAGCAGTAAAGGATAATGAAGCCAAAATTCCAGCGGATGTAAAAGACAGTGTGAATGGTAAAATCACTGCACTTCGTGGAGTAAAGGATGGGTCAGATGTAGAAGCAATAAAGAAAGCAACCGAAGAACTCTCAGCTGAAATGTCTAAAATTGGTGAAGCTATCCAAAAAGCTGGAGGAGGAGACTCCGCCTCCGCTCAAGGCTCCGGCGCGACGATGGAAGAGCAACCACCAGAAGTAAACCCGGAACACTAATTTAGTGTACGGGTAAACGACCACGACCACCAAGAAGGCGAAGAACCAAAAGCGTAAAAAATTTATTTGATAAAACAAAAAGCCCTGATTAAAGGCTTTTTGTTTGGCTTGTAAAAATAATACCCAGTAGTAGATTTTGCCAATATTTTACAAAGTAAAACGCTCTTTGAGCTTTGGCAAAATTCACTACCGGGTGGTATAATTTTCCTATGGAAGCTCCTATACTGCCAGAAAATAAAGACATAACTTATCTTGGTTATACAACATTCCGAGACAAGAACCAGCTTTTTGGTGTTAAGCGCAAAGACAGGCGCCAGCATATTTATATACTTGGAAAGTCTGGTACTGGTAAATCCGTACTGATGTTTAATATGGTTATCCAAAACATCCTAAACGGTGAGGGTGTTTGTGTTGTGGACCCGCACGGTGAACTAGTCGAGGGGGTACTATCTGCTATACCACCTGAGCGTGTGAAGGATGTGGTGTACTTTAACCCTGCAGATACCAAGCACCACATAGGGTTCAATGTTTTGGAACTTGCCGATGAAAAATACAAGCATCTTGTTTCCTCTGGACTCATGGGAATATTTACGAAAATCTGGGCCAATGCTTGGAGCGCCAGAATGGAATATATTTTAAACAATACTATCTTGGCACTCTTGGACACTCCAGGCACAACACTCCTTGGTATTCCAAGAATGCTTGTAGACAAGGATTACCGCCAAAAAATAATTGGCAATTTGAAGGACCCTGTGATCAAGGCTTTTTGGGTTCACGAGTATGAAGCATGGCAGGAGAAATTTAGAAACGAAGCCATTGCTCCTATTCAAAACAAGGTAGGACAATTCCTCTCTACCTCTATAATTCGTAATGTTGTAGGACAATCCAAAAGTACGATAAATATTTTTGACATAATGAACGAGGGGAAGATCTTCCTTGTGAACGTTTCCAAGGGGCGCATAGGTGAGGACAATTCCAAACTCCTTGGAGGTATGATAATTACCAAGATTCAGCTTGCAGCCATGGAGCGTGTGCGTATACCAGAGGAGGAGCGTAAAGACTTTTATTTATATGTGGACGAATTCCAAAACTTCGTTACTGACTCCTTTGCAAGTATTCTCTCTGAGGCGCGTAAGTACCGTTTGAATTTGACAGTAGCGCATCAGTACACTGCCCAGCTTGTAACAAGGGAAAGTTCCGCTATGCGTGACTCAATCTTTGGAAACGTAGGTACTATGATTATTTTTAGAGTGGGAGCAGATGATGCGGATTTTTTAGAAAAGGAGTTTGAGCCGGAATTTACTCCGCAAGATATTGTAAATCTGCCCAACTTCAAAATATATTTAAAACTTATGATAGATGGCGTAACCTCTAGGCCATTTTCTGCAAAAACTTTGCCCCCGCTCGTAAAGGGTGGAAATATGGAGATAGAGAATGCTGTCATTGAGTCATCTCGACTACTTTATTGTCGCACAAAGGAAGAGATTGAAGCTGAAATAAATCGCTGGAGTGGCGTGATCCAAGACAAGGATGGCTCCACCAGTATCCCTGGGGAAAAGTTTTCTGTTACATGTTCAATCTGTAAAAAGGAAACTACCGTACCATTCAAGCCGGAGCCAGGCAGGCCAGTGTACTGCAAGGATTGTATTGCAAAAATAAAAGCAGGAGAGTTAAAGCCAATCAAAGGGCCCAATCCATCAGTCCCTCCAAGAGGTAATGAGCATGATTTTTACAAACCACTTTCTGACCTAGGTATTGAGTTTCCTTCAGAGTATATAAAAGAAGAAACAAGGTCATCCAAAGCAGAGGACATGCAAAATAACGAACAAAAAAGTGAAGGTTCCTTTGCAAACAACAAACCCCAAGGACCAACAAGAAAGTCTGGATTTGTAAACTCAGCTCAAAGAAACTTCAGCCAAACTAATGACACAAGGGTTAGAGGCAAAACAAAATTTGCACCTGGTGAGAATCTTGCGTTAAAAGAGGTTTTAAATAAAGCATTATCGAAACCCAACAGTGAAGAAGTCAAAGCTGTATTAAAAGAAGAACCAAAAATAGCTGAAGTAAAAGAAGAGGTTGAACATATTTCACTCTCTGCACTTTCAACTCCACCAAAGTCTGAAATAAAACCAGTGAATGATCGTTCCGCAAGTGAGGAAAAGATGAGCGCGCTTAAGAGCTTGATTTTGGAAAAAGTACCAGAGGCAGTCAAAATGCCAGAACCAGTGGTAGTGCCTAAAATAGAGGTACCCGCTCCTACACCAACGCCCGTACCTCCTGAACCTCTAACGGCTCCCGCTGTCGCTGAGGCTATGGCGGGCAGGCAAACACCCTCCCAAGATAGTCAAACGGCTCAAATACCAGTTAATGAGCCGTTTGTGCCAAAGCCAGAACCAACACCAGTATCTCAACAGCCACAAATCAAGACCGAAGAAAAACCACCCCAATCTACGCCACAGGATTCGACTACTGTAGCTAAACCTCAACCAAAAGAAGTTCCTGAAGAAGTACTCCGTAAAATTTTAGATTCGAATGAATAGTGAAACTCGCACATAGTGTAAACTGAAAGAATGGAATCCAAAACGCCAAAATTTGATGTTCTGATAAACGAGATTCTAAAAGACCTTGTTCCGCATACCAGGGAATGTAGGTGGTCTGGTAAACATGGCAATTGCGAGGAGAAGTTTGAAATTACAAAAGAGGATATTGAATTTATCAAAGTATTTCAAGTTCCTCCGCCGAATTTTTGTCCTACTTGTCGCAGGATGCGTAGATTTGTTCATATGGGT
This sequence comes from uncultured Candidatus Saccharibacteria bacterium, assembly GCA_964480325.1. Lineage (GTDB taxonomy): Bacteria > Patescibacteriota > Minisyncoccia > Phycocordibacterales > UBA9973 > UBA9973. The sequence continues at coordinate 3,599 of CAYZOL010000033.1, forward strand.
TTTGCTCAACTTTTTAAGCGTCCATGCAATGCGCCACAGCACGATGAATCAATGATTTCTATTTATTCTCCAGAATGTCCATTCCCAGTATACGATTACAAATTCTTTATTTCAGACGAGTTTGATCCTTTTATCTTTGCTCATGATTTTGTAGATAGCGATAGTCCGTATAATGAGCTTCTAGCTATGCGCAAAACTTTCCCTATGCCATCATTCTTGAATCGTGATCCTTCATGCATAAACAGCGAATATTCAAATGGTGGTAAAAATACAAAAAACTGTTATTACGTGAGCGGATGTTTTGATACAGAGAATGTTTGGTATACAAACTTGTCTAAAAGTAGCAGGGAGGTTATGGATTCCAGAGCTGTAAATAGTTCTGAGTATGTTTACTCTGTTTTGAACTCATCATTTATCTATAAATCTTCTTACATTTATTTTTCAAAGGACTGCACTGATAGTATTTTTTTGTTTGATTGTCGGAATTGTACAAATTGCTTTGGTTGTGTGAATTTACGTAATGCAAAGTATTGTGTCTGGAACAAACAACTTTCCAAAAAGGATTATGAGGATTTTATTATCTCGATAACCCCTCTTTCTAGGGATTTTATCAGAAAAAGTGAAGAGCAATTTTGGCATCTAGTGAAAAGCTTACCTTTGAATGCATCTAGGAATTTGGGCTCAGTTGATGTTTCAGGTGTGCATCTAAGAAAGGTAAAAAATGCATACAATTCAACTGATTGCAATAATTCAGAGCACATTCGTTATGTTGATAGCGGGCTCTCGCACAATGACTCGATGGATGTTCTTTTTTCAGGTGGAAAATCTCACCATCTTTACTCCACCACCAATATAGGCGCCCAATCAAGTAATGTGAAATTCTCTGTGTCTTCAAAATTCTGTATTGATTGTGAGTATGTCTTTAATTCAAAAAATTTAACAAGTTGTTTTATGTGCTTTGGTTTGCAAAATAAATCATATTGTATTTTAAATAAACAGTATACTCCGGATGAATACTTTGAGTTAGTTGATAAAATAAAATGCAAAATGCTAAGTAATAGTGAATATGGAGATGGGCTAGGCATCGAATTTTCAGCTCAAGCTTACAATTTTTCATTGGCTGGGTTGTACTTTTCGCTCTCTGATGCTGAGGTTAGAAATTTGGGTGGATATGTTGCCAGCGAGCCGGAAAGCAATATGGGGAGCACAAAAGTTATCAGAAGTGATGAAGTACCACAAACAATTTACGAGGCAACTAATGAAGTCCTTAGCCAAGCTATTTTATGTGAGGTTACAGGTAGGCCTTTTCGCATTGTAGTTACGGAGCTTGAATTCTATAGAAGAATGGGACTTCCTCTTCCAACTGTGCACCCTATAGTAAGAATGAAGCGCAAGTATGTTTTCTCGCCCATAGGAGTTATGTACAAAATCGATTGTGCAAAGTGTGGTATGAATTTCAACTCACTTTTTAATCCAAAGGATGGTTACATACTGTATTGTGAAAAATGTTACCAGCAGGAAGTATATTAATACAAGCCAAAAAATGCTAAAATAGTGGAGTACTTGTCCCGTACTAAATTTTAGGGAATTCCATTAGAAAATAGTTTACCAAGGGCAATAAAATATAGACATTATGAACAATTTATTAATAAAATTTTAGTACTGGGATGGGAAAGCCCAATCGAGTCCAAATAATCAAATACGGTCCACCGCCACCTGAGCTACCTATCTTTGGTAAGGTTAAGCCGGAGGAAGTCTCTTTCATTGGGCGTACGAACTATGTGGCAGCTTTGGAAGAAAAGAAATATATTTTTGGTATTAAGCGTGTCGATAGGCGCAGGCACTTGTATATCATAGGCAAGTCTGGAGTAGGCAAGACCAAGCTCTTAGAGCTTATGCTTCGTCAGGACATTACCTATGGTCATGGGCTTTGCCTTATTGATCCGCACGGTGATGTTATCGACGCGATGCTCGACTACATTCCAAAAGAACGAATTGAAGATGTGTGTATCATTGACCCGTCGGATACTGAGTTTCCTGTTTCATTTAATCCACTTGCTAACGTGGATCCTACTTTTAAATTCCAGTTGACTCAAGGGCTTATTGAAGTCTTGCAGAAGCAGTTCGGCGCCAACTGGACACCCCGCCTTGAGCACGTATTTCGTTTTACATGTTTGGCACTACTCGACTATCCATACGCCACCATGCGCGGGATGATATCCATGTTGACCGACAGGAATTACCGTCAGAAGGTCGTGGAGTATATTCAAGATGACATGGTAAAAAGATTCTTCGCTATCGAATTTGCCGACTGGTCGGAGAAGTTCGACACGGACGCTATTATACCGCTCGTAAATAAGCTCGGGCAGTTTCTCTCTGACCCACTTCTTCGTAATATTTTTGGACAAAGTGAAAACAAGATAGATATCAGCAACCTCATGAACACCAAAAAAATAATTTTTATTAACTTATCCAAAGGACGCATTGGTGAGGAGAACTCATCTTTCTTTGGCTCAATGTTCTTGACTAAGATTAAGCAGGCAGGTATGGAGCGCGCCAATATACCGGAGAAGGATAGAAAAGATTTTTATATTTATGTGGATGAGTTTCAAAATATTGTGACTCAAACTTTTGAAAACATCCTTTCTGAGGCACGTAAATACGGCCTCAACCTTACAATGGCGCATCAGTATGTGGGGCAGATAAATCCTAAAATTTATCAAGCGGTACTTGGTAATACTGGAAGTATTATTTCTTTTCGTGTGGGTGGTGAGGATGCAGTGAAGTTGAAGCCAGAGTTTGACCCACTTTTTGGAGTCAAAGACATGATCAACCTTGCAGTTGGGGAGATATATATAAAAATGACGATAGATGGCGAGAGCTATGACCCGTTCTCTGCTGAAACCTTAAAAATTTTACCCCCAACTCATCCATCATATAAGGATGAAATAATTGCTGCTTCACGCAGGAAATTTGCGATACCAAAAGAGAATGCTCAAAAGCTAATAGAGCAAGAAGAATCTACCATTATCCGTAGCGCCGAGGAAAAGGCCGCAATATCCGGCAAAGGTAAAAATAACGGAGGAGAAGAAAAAGAGACAGTCCAAGAAGCTGAGCCAATGATCTAAGCCCCGTAGTAGATTTTTGAATAGATTATGTTCTATATTTATTGTTTAAAAAGTGAAATACGAGATGAATTATATTTTGGATATACCAATAACTTAAAGCGTAGATTTAAAGAACATAATCAAGGGTTAAATTTTTCGACAAAAAGATATATACCATGGAAATTAATTTATTATGAGGCATGTTTAAGCGAGAAAGATGCGAAAAGAAGAGAAAAATATTTAAAAACAACACAAGGACAAAGGATGATGAAGCTTAGGTTGAAGGAGTATTTTTATGAAAACAGAAAAATTTAACAATTCAAAAATTCACTACGGGGTAAAATATGGAACATAAATCAGAAACAAAAACACATTCGATAAACTCAGTGTCTGCGAACTGTCAGAATTGCAAAAAAGATTTCACCATCGAACCCGAGGATTTTAACTTTTATGAAAAAATAAAAGTCCCTCCGCCGACATGGTGTCCAGAGTGTCGGATGGTCCGTAGAATGTCAACCATGAATGCCTTTACGCTCTATAAAAGAACCTGCAATTTGTGCAATAAGAGCATTATTTCTATTTACCACAAAGATTCTCCAAGAAGTGTATATTGCATGCCATGTTGGTGGGGTGATTCTTGGGATGGGCTAAAATATGAAAAAGATTATGATCCAAGTAGAACATTTTTTGAGCAATTGTTAGAACTTGCACAAAGTGTTCCACTTCCTGCATTAGAGTTGCAATATTCGACTTTGGTGAACACGGAGTATGCAAACTTTGCTGGGTATCTCAAAAATTGCTATATGACAATGTTCGCAGATTACTTAGAAAATTGTTATTACGTATCATTTGCTGGTCACGTAAAAGATTCAACTGATTGTTATAGGATTCGAGATTCAGAACTCTGTTACGAATCGGTTGGAAGTTATAAAAATTATCGGGTTTTTTATTCTGAAGAATGTGATAACTGCGTTGATGTTTATTTTTCAAAAAATTGTTCAAGTTGTACGAATTGTTTTGGTTGTATAAATTTACGAAAACAATCAAATTGCATTTTTAATAAACAAGTTTCCAAAGAAGAATACGAAAATTTTATAAAAAAGTTCAAATCTGACTCTAGTAGGGAAGTAGCAGAATACAAAGAAAAGGCCAGAGAATTTTGGTTAAGTAGCCCATTACGAAGTTATTATGGCAATGGGTTAAATCTAAATGTTTCAGGAGATTATATTTACGAGTCCAAGAACACTAGAAATAGTTATATGGTAACTAGCGCTGAAAACAGTAAATATGT
>CAYZOL010000034.1:0-7482 GCA_964480325.1 uncultured Candidatus Saccharibacteria bacterium
GCCACTTGCTCTTATGGTGGGGCTTATTCCTTTTGTATCAAATGATTATTTGTTATTGTCTTTTTATGCAATTATTATTTTTGTCGCCTTTGCGATAAAGAGAGAAAGGATGGAGATGAAGCTATTCTTTATTGGGCTTTTTGTAATGATGGGCTGTGAGTATTTGTTTACTAGTACTGGAGTGGAAGTTTTTAAAAGGGACAGTCTTTTTGGCCTAATGCCAGTGTGGTTGCCTGTTTTGTGGGGTTATGGTTTTGTAGTTATAAAAAGATTTATTAAAATTTTTAATTTTTAAGTGAAAAAATCAAAAGGGAACCCGGTAGTAGATTTTTGAATAGATTATGTTCTATATTTATTGTTTAGAAAGTGAAAAGTTTGACGAGCTATACTTTGGTTATACTAAAGATCTAAAGCGTAGGTTCAAAGAACATAATCAAAAGTTAAATTTTTCTACAAAAAGGTATGCCCCGTGGAAGTTGATATATTATGAAGCTTGTCTAAACGAAAAAGATGCTAAAAGAAGAGAACAATATTTAAAAACAAATCAGGGGCGCAGAATGTTTAAAGTGAGACTAAAAGAATATTTTCATGAAAAAAGAAAAATTTAACAATTCAAAAATTCACTATCCGGGTAAACCCGGTAGTGAATTTTGGCGAAGTGCGAAGCACGCAGTTAAAACTGCATCGCCAAAATCTACTACCGGGAAATTCATAGTTATCGACGGTACTGATGGGTCAGGTAAGGCGACCCAGGTTGAGCTTTTAAGAGAACACCTAGTTAAAGATGGGTATAAAGTTCAGGTTATAAATTTTCCTCAGTATTATAATAATTTTTTTGGTAAATTTATTGGTCACTGTTTAAGCGAACAATACTATAATTTCTTAAATACGCACCCAAAAATAATTTCTGTATTATTTGCCGCTGATAGATGGGAGTCAAAGGAAAAAATAGATGGGTGGCTAAAAAAAGGCTATATAGTTTTGGCTGACAGATACACTTCTGCTGCTCAGATTCATCAAGGTGGGATGATAAAGAATGTTAAAAAAAGAGCGGATTTTATAAAATGGCTCAATCAAATGGAATATGAAGTTTTTAAGATACCTAAACCGAATGTAACTTTTTATTTATCTCTACCTATACCAATAATTTTAAAATTGATAGCAGAGCGTGACAGTAAAATTAAGAGAGAATATTTAAAAAAGAAAAAGGATGTGTTTGAAAATGATGTAGAATTTCTGACAAATTCAAGAAAAAGTGCAATGTGGCTCTTTAAGAGAGAGAAAGGTTGGATCAAGATAGACTGCGCCGACAAAAAAGGTATTCGTACGCGCGAAGATATACATAACGAAGTTTATCAAAAAGTTAAAAAGATTTTAAAATAAAATGGTAAAAATTCCGGTAGTAAACGAAGAGGATGAAATAATATCGACTAAATATCGAGAAGAATTGACTTCAGATGACATTAATAGAGACACAGGTCTTTTTATTGTTAACGAGAGGAACGAAATATTATTGGCTCAAAGGGCCTCAGTAAAAAGGATACATCCGAATTTATGGACAGTTGCTGTAGCCGGAACAGTTGAAGATGGTGAAAGCTATGAATCAAATGTGGTAAAAGAGGCAGAAGAGGAAATAGGACTTAGTAACATAAAACCATTTTTTCTATATAAGTATTTACGGAATAGTGGTACATACAAAAGATTTACTAGTGCATTTGTTGTGAACGTCGATTCAAACTACCCTTTTAGGATTAATCATAAAGAAGTGAGTCAAATTAGGTGGTTTACTCGGGAGGAGTTGGACATATATCTTGAAAGTAAAAATGACTTTTTTACACCTGGATTCAAAGAATATTATTCAAAGTTTCTTTACTATGAAAATCAAAGTTAAAAAATTAAAAGAAAATGCAAAGCTACCAATGTATGCTCACCCAGGGGATGTGGGGATGGATTTATATGCAACAGAAGAAGTGGTAATAAAACCAGGAGAAAGGGTCTACATTTATCATGGTTTTGCCCTTGAGTTTGAGATAGGCTATGCGGCAATTATTAAAGACAAATCTAGCATTTCAAAAGCAGGGCTTCATACCATGGGTGGTGTTTTTGATGCGGGGTTTCGCGGGGAGTACAATACTTTACTAGTAAACCTTGGTAATGAGCCCTACACAATAGAAGAGGGTGATAAAGTTTCCCAGCTTATAATTTATCCTGTAGCTATTGCAGATCTTGAGGAAACTGATACATTAAATGAGTCAGCTAGAGGCGCTGGTGCCTTCGGCTCGACTGGTAGAAAATGATACAAGAGAAAATAAAAAATTTAATAAAAGAAGTATTGAAAAACCTTGTCATCGAAGTTGAGGCTATTTCACTCGAGCATCCGGCTGATTTAGCGATGGGAGATTATTCAACCAACTTAGCCCTTAAAGTTTTTAGAGCTAACGCAGAAGAACTAAGTTCAAGTTTTAAGGACAAAGTTAGGACCGATGATAATATTACAATAGGTTCTTTTGTACATGGTACTTGGAATTCCCCTAAAGAACTAGCAGAAAAAATTGTTGAAGAAATAAACAAGAATCTTCTCAAAGAAATAGAAAAAGTAGAAGCAAAGAACGGCTTTATAAATTTCTATCTTTCAAAAGATTTTTTCACAAACAGTATAAAAGAAATCACAGAAAATAAAGATTTCGGGAAAAATAAGTTGCTCGAGGGTAAAAAGGTTATGGTTGAATATGCGCAACCAAATCCGTTTAAACCTTTTCACATCGGGCATTTAATGAATATAACCATAGGTGAGTCAATTGCACGTATCGTGGAATATTCTGGAGCAAAAGTTGTACACGCAAACTACCAAGGTGATATAGGACTTCATATTGGGAAAGCTATCTATGGACTCTTACAAAAAGGGAAGCCAGATAGTTCTTTATCTACAGAAGAACAAGCTGAATATATTGGTAGCTGTTATTCGTATGCTTCAGGTTTATACGAAGAAGATGAAAATATTAAAAAAGAAATTGATGAAATAAATAAAAAAGTTTATGAAAGAAGTGATGAAAAAATAAACGAACTTTATGACTGGGGAAGAAAAATAACTCTTGATGCTTTCGAAACCATTTATAAAAAACTTGGAAGTAAGTTTGAGTATTACTTTTTTGAATCTGAAATGGCTCCGATAGGTATCAAGATTGTAAAAGAAAATACCCCAAATGTTTTTGAAGAGTCAGACGGAGCTATTGTGTTTAAAGCAGAAAAATATAACCCAAAACTTCATACCCGTGTTTTTGTAAATTCGAAAGGCTTGCCAACTTATGAGACCAAAGAAATAGGGCTAACTGTGACAAAATTTAAAAAAGAAAATCCAGATCTTTCTCTTATTATTACTGCAATAGAACAAGGAGAATATATGAAAGTTGTTCAAAAGGCTGTTTCTTTGATTCATCCTGACTATGAATCCCGTATGAAGCATTTTACCTACGGGATGATGCGCTTTGCGTCAGGTAAAATGAGTTCCAGAAAGGGTAATATAATAACAGGGGAGTCTTTAATAAAAGATGTAGAATCTTCAATTTTTGAAAAAATACAGGATAGAGATTTTACCGAGGAAGAAAAAAGACAAGTCGCCTCAGCTGTAGGAGTTTCAGCATTAAAATATTCTATATTAAAACAATCAACCAGTGGAGATATTGTTTACGATTTCGAGACTTCAATTTCTTTCGAGGGGGACTCTGGGCCATATCTCCAGTATTCGTATGCTCGTGCAAATTCACTTTATGAAAAGGCTAAAGGAGAGGGCGTAATGCCAAGTTTTGAAAATACCATTCCCGAGGTGTCTGAACTTGAAAAGATGCTTTATCGTTTTCCTGAAGTTGTTTCTCGTTCGTTAAAAGAATATGCTCCGCATTATATTGCAAACTACTTGATTGAGATTGCACGTATGTACAATAGCTTTTATGGCAATCAAAAAATCATAGACAAAGATGATATTAATTCTCCATACAAAGTTGCCATTACTCAAGCTTTTTCAATCGTTTCCAAAAATGGTCTTTATCTCTTGGGCATCAAAGCCCCAGAGAGGATGTAGTTATTATAAATTAATTTTAATGTATGAGCTTAGAAAAACCAGGCGGAGAAGAAAGCAAGTTTGGAAGTGATGGGGGGAATATCTCGCGATGTTTTGACAATGCAGATGACGCAATACAAACTGCAAAGAATCTTAGTAATGTTGGAATGTCCTACCATTTAGATTTAACCAAAAACCAAGTATCTACACATATTGGAAATGCCTCTTTTATTAAAGGAAATTTGGATACTCCAGACGAAGCACTTGATAAAAAATAAGTTTACAAAATCTTATAGTTTGCTACTATGAATACATAAGCGATATAGGAGAAATCAACTCCTCGCTCCGTCGCTCGCGAGTGACAGGGCAAGCTTTGGGAAGAACCCCGTTAGGCAAGACCTAACGTGGAATTAGAACCCGACGGGTGAGACCGTTATATCTTTAAATCAAGAGCCCCGCCAAAGGCGGGTAAAAATTAAGGTGGTACCACGGCTAGTCCTGCGTAATTTTAATGAAGCAGGAGAATCCCGTCCTTAAACAGTAATTATTTATTATTGTTTGTGGACGGGATTTTTAATTCCGCCTCACCGGCGGATCGCCAAGGAGGCGATTAATAATTAAAATTTTTATGGAAGAAAACAAAAACAAAAGTGAAGTTGCGCTAAGAGAGGAGAAGGTGATGCAGTTTTGGCGAGAGCACAAAACTTTTGAGAAGAGTTTGGAAAAAGATGCTCCGAAAGGGAACTACGTTTTTTATGATGGTCCACCTTTTGCCACGGGGCAGATACATTATGGGCATATACTTGGAAGTACTGCAAAGGATGTAATAGGACGCTACCAAACTATGCAGGGTTATCATGTGCCACGTAAATGGGGCTGGGATTGTCATGGTTTGCCGATAGAGAATATTGTTGAGGCAGATCTAAAGGTAGCAGGGCATGTTGAGATAGAAAAATTAGGCATAGATAAATTTGTCGAACACGCTAAGAGCAAAGTGCTCGAATATGATGCAGATTGGAGGCGAGGCATAGAGCGCATTGGCCGATGGGTGGATTTCGATGGCGGGTATAAGACGATGGATAATACATTTATAGAATCCGTCTGGTGGGCACTGTCGGAATTTTACAAAAAAAATTTGATCTATGAAGGCGTGCGAGTGCTCGCATACTGTGCACGGTGTGAAACCCCAATAGCAAACTCCGAAATAGCCATGGACAACAGCTACAAAGATATAGCTGATATTTCAGTGTATGTAAAATTTGAGCTAGTTGATGAACCAGGCACGTACCTGTTGGCTTGGACGACGACACCATGGACACTGCCGGGGAACACTGCGATAGCAGTGAACAAAGATTTTGATTATGTAAAGGTAAAAACTGAAGCAGGCTTAGTAATTTTATCTAAAGAGCTCTTAGAAAAAGCGTTAAAAGGCGTTCAACACAGTGTTGAAAATGAATTTAAAGGCTCAGAACTTGTTGGCAAAAAATACAAACCAGTATTTCCATACTATGAAAATGCTGACATGCCGAATAAAGAAAATATTTACAAAGTTTGGCATGCAGATTTTGTGACCAATGATCAGGGTACAGGTATAGCGCACGAGGCGCCAGCCTTTGGTGAGGACGACATGAACATGGCCAAAGAGCACAATGTGCCATGGATAATTCATGTGGACGAAGAAGGTAAATTCAAAGGCGAAGTGAAAGATTTTGCTGGACTAAAAGTTAAACCCAAAGACACAAAAGAAGACAAAGATGCGCATCTACGGACTGATATCGAGGTTATAAAATACTTGCAAGCAACCGGCGCATATTTTGCGAAAGAAAAAATAATGCACTCATACCCTCACTGTATGCGTTGTGATACGCCGATAATTTACTATGCTCTTCCTTCTTGGTTTATAAATATCCAAAAGGAAAAAGAGCGCATACTAAAAAATGCTGAGTCTATGCATTGGGTACCCGAGCATCTGAAAGATGGTAGGTTCAAACATATTGCTGAGAGCGCGCCGGACTGGAATATTTCTAGGAACCGTTACTGGGCATCGCCACTTCCAGTCTGGAAGTGTGAAAAGTGCAATGAACAGGATTTTGTAGGGTCCGTTCAGGAACTAAAAGAAAAAAGAACAAAGTCTGGGAACAAATATTTTGTAATGCGTCACGGAGGAGCCGAGGGAAATAAAAAGGGGATAGTGAGTTACAAAAGCCAAGCGGATGATCATCTGACGGAAGAAGGCAAGAAGCAAGTTGCAGATATGGTAGATAGTTTGAAAGCAAAAAAGATAGACATAATAATAACTTCACATTTCACTAGGACCAAAGAAACCACCGAGATTTTATCAAAAGGATTGGGGCTAGATGATGATGCAGTAGTTGAAGACAAACGATTGTGTGAAATAAACCCCGGTGATTTTGATGGAGGTCTTTGGCAGGAATATCACAACCATGTAAAGTCCACTGGGCCTAATTGGTTCGACAGGCAGATATCAAATGGTGAGTCTCTGAAAGAGGTAAAGCGTCGAACAGCGGAGGCTCTTTACGAGTTTGAAGAAAAATACAAAGGTAAGACAATCCTCATAGTTACTCACGGCGCACCAGCGTGGCTATTGTATGTGAACACTGGGCTATACGAGCCTGACCACAAGGAGTATGTTCCCGCAAACACTCATGTTTTTGTGAAAGAATTTCAACAATTTAAAAATGCCGAGGTGCGCGAGCTTCCGTTTGTGCCCCTACCTCACAACAAAGATTTTGAATATGATTTACACAGGCCATATATTGATGACGTGGTACTAAAGTGTAAATGTGGAAGTCAGATGCACAGGATCCCAGAGGTCTTGGATTGCTGGTTTGAGTCAGGCTCCATGCCTTTTGCGCAAGACCACTTTCCATTTGAGAACCCTGACTGGCAGAAGAATAACTTCCCAGCAGGATTTGTGGCCGAATATATTGCGCAGACCAGAACGTGGTTTTACTACACGCACGTAGTATCTAGTATTTTATTTGACCATGCGCCATTTAAGAATGTGGTCACTACGGGAACTGTTCGCGCAGAAGATGGGCAGAAAATGTCCAAATCCAAAAAGAATTTTCCAGACCCATGGATGTTTATCGATAAATATGGGGTGGATGCGCTTCGTCTGTATCTTATGTCTTCGCCTTTGATGAAAGGGGAGGATGCGAATTTTTCTGAGAAACTAGTGCAAGAAATATCGAGTAAAGTTGTGGGCAGGTTTTCAAACACCTTGGCATTTTATGAACTATATCGAGATAAAAGTTTAGAGAAAAAGGATTTGGATCTAAAAAGTGAGAATGTTCTAGATAAATGGATACTTGCTAGACTAAATCAAACAATATCTGAAGTAACAGCAGGGATGGAGGCGTATGATATGGCGCTCGCTACTCGACCGATAGATGGGTTTGTAG
>CAYZOL010000035.1:0-7101 GCA_964480325.1 uncultured Candidatus Saccharibacteria bacterium
TAGCTTGTGTCAATGAACTGCCCCAAGAATTTTTCTTGCATAAGGGATCTTTTAAGATATGGACTAGATAGGGACTCGGTCCCTATCTAAAGGTATTAAGAAAAACAGCTTACGCTAGCCCCTCACTTCTTATTTAATACTGGAATTTATTGATAAAAAAGGGTATAATGCCATTACAAACAAAAGCTTATGAAGCTCGGCATGAAACCCCTAAAATTTTTTAAACAGACAACTATTGAGAAGGATTGGCCTGATTTAATAAAACGGCCCGCAGCTTATTGGGAAAAAAAAGGTCAGGATATGGCACTTCGACTTTTTGAATTCACGGTCAAAAACGTCCCAGCTTACAAGACATTTCTAAAAGAAAATAATTTAAAACCAAGTGCAGTTAAAAACTACGCAGATTTCTTAAAGTTAGTGCCACCAGTAAGTAAAGAAAATTATTTAAAAAAATACAAATATCTAGATTTGTTTCCAAAAGGGGTCATGACAGACACGCAAACTTTTTCCTCGACCTCAGGCTCTAGTGGTGAGCCGTTTTACCTACCACGTGCAGATGAGCAGGATTGGCAGTATGAATATATCGCCGAAGCGATACTAAAAAATCATTTTGAAATAAATAAAAAAAGCACTTTGGCAATTATTGGATTTGGATTAGGTATCTGGATTGGCGGATTGTTTACATATAAAGTTTTTGATCGTATTTCTAGTAAGGGGTACAACCTCTCGATTGTCCCTGTGGGTCCAAATAAAGAGGGGATACTAAAAGCGCTCAAACAATTTGGTGACAAGTATGATCAGGTTATCCTGTGTGGCTATCCGCCATTTTTGAAGGACTTGGTGGATGAGGCCGAAAAGCTTGATGTTTCTTGGAAGGATTATAATATCAAGCTCTATACTGCAGCTGAGGGTATGCCGGAGGAATTCCAAAATTATATAGTAAAAAAGTTAGGGATAAAAAACAGCATTACCGATCTTTCAAATATTTACGGTACCGTTGAGCTTGGCACTATGGCTTATGAAACACCGCTTTCTAATTTGATTAAAAAATTAATTTGTGAAGATAAGTCACTTTTACCTAAAATTTTTAAAGTTCCAATAAAAGTCCCAACACTTGGGCAGTATCACCCGCATCATATACATTTTGAAACTTCCCAAAACAACGAAATAATCGTCTCTGGTTTTGGCTCGTCTATTCCTCTTATGAAGTACAAGTTTCCAGATATTGGTGAGGTTATTCCATTTGATGTAATGGTGGAGAGGTTTAAAAATGCAGGGATAGATTTACTAGGGTTAGCCAAGAAAAATAAAATAAATCATTTGGTTCAACACATCCCGTTTGTAGCAGTGTATGGCAGGAGTGATATGTCGGTGAGCTACATTGGGGTGATACTTTATCCAGATTATGTTCGTCCAGCCTTTTTTGACCCAAAGGTGGAGGACTATGTTACAAGTAAATTCACCATGGAAGTTTTCTATGATTCAGAGAAAAATCAAAAGCTTATTATTCATGTTGAGCTAAGGGAGGGTGTTTCAGCCACAGATTTACTTGAACAAAATATGGAGCAGGCCGTTGTCAAAGCGTTGATAAAATCAAGCACCGAATACAATCACTTATATAGTGGTAGTGACGAATACAAGCAAAAGATCCTGCCTGTGATAAAATTACATCAGAATAAAGATATTAATTATTTTGGTCCAGGCACCAAACAAAAATGGGTGAAAAAATAAAAGAGATATTAAAATATGCGGTTATGGCTCCATCGGGTGACAACTCCCAACCTTGGAGGTTTGAGATAGACGGCGCAGTTTTAAAAGTATATAACTTGCCAGAGAAGGACAACCCGTATCTAAACTACATGCAAGGAGGTTCATACATTGCTCACGGCGCGCTTTTAAAAAATATAGAGGTATCTGCGCCATGCTTTAACTTGATACCAACAACAAAATTATTTCCAAGTACAGAGGAAAAGGATTTGGTGGCAGAGATTTCTTTTACAGAGTCAGCCCAAGCGCTAAAGGAGGACCCACTATTTAGAGCAATTCCAGAAAGAGCAACAAATAGGCGGCCATATAAGAATAAAAAATTTGAACAGAAAGAAAGTATTTTTTTAGACGACAAGGATCTTCCAGAAGGGGTGAATCTACATTTCATAACCGATACGGAGAACAAAAAACTAGCTGGGGGAGCAGGCAGTATAGCTGAGGTGATAATTTTGGAAAATGAAATGCTCCATGAGTATTTATTTAAAGATGTTATGTGGTCCAAAGAGGAAGAGAGCAAGGAACGCCACGGGCTCTATATAGACACGATGGAATTCAATCCAGTACAAAAATTCCTTTTCAAACTTGCAAGCAATAAAAAGCTAATGCGCATAGCCGTGAAGATAAGATTTCCTTATTTTATAGCCAAGCAAGACGCGGCACTTTATGCTAGTGGCTCTGCCTTGGGCGTGCTTACCTTAACACAAGTTACACCAGAGAACTTTATAAAATTAGGCATGAAGACTCAAGAATTATGGCTTAAGGCTACCTCGCTTTCTCTTGCATTTCAGCCTGTAACAGCCACATTGTTTTTAGGTTTTAAATTAAAAAACGAAAAGAATGACAAGGAGTTAAGTAATACTCACAAAGAGATAGCTTTTAAAGCCTATGCTCAGATATTTGAAGCATTTAAATTAAATCAAGACGAAGTGCCGTTATTTATGTTTAGGGTTGGCTATGCCAAAGCCCCTTCTGCGCGGTCTAGCAGGAAAGAGCCAGTGATACATATCACTAGTTAAATTATTATGTCATTAAATAATTCTCAATCAGAAAATAATCTACCCTATGAAGATATAGGTATAGTTTTTATAAGCCCCATTATAGGCATGCCAGATTCTCTTCTTGATACATTTAACCCTCTTGTAAAACAAGGAATGAAGATAGAAGGTGTAGATATTTGGGAAGGACAAAATTTCAAAAAAAGCTTGTGGAGTATTTTACGACTAACAATCTTACCAGGCAGTAATCAAAAGCGAATTAATTTTGCAAACAAATACGACGAGCAAGTTTTATTTGAAAAAATTTCCGAAAAAATCGAAAAACTAAAATCAAAAGGAATAAAAAAAATAATTTTAGGAGGCATGAGTGGTGGTTTTATTTTTGCATCTAGATTGGCCCAAATTCCAATAGAGGATGAACTGGCAAAATATGCAAGCGTTACCCAGTCTTTGCTGAAAGGAGTTTTTGGCGTTTCTCCGCTTATATTTTATCCACCAGATGTCAAAAGCAGTAGCGCAAATTTAAAGTTGATTCCATCAAGTATTCCGGTGCTATTGATATGGGGCGATGCAGATACTATAATACCAAAGGGGACAATAGAGCATGCAAAAGATCTTTCGAAGGATTTGAAGAATCTAAAAAGCTTGATTGTTCGAGGCAGTGATGTTGGTCTTAAGGATGGAACTATCAGACATCAATTTTTTGGTGGAGTGGATTTTGTAAAACCGCTCAAGAATGTTTTTTGGAATAAAAAGGCGGAGGATATTGTGCTTGAAAATATACAGGATTTTATTAACAAGGCTAGCAGTGGTGGACAACAACAATGAACATAAGCAACTATCTATATCAAAACTGGGATTTGCTTGCCGTAGGGATCGTTATCGTGATGACTGTTATCATGGGTTTTGTAGTCTATTTTTCTAATAGTCAAACAAAGGTTAATAGAGTTTTTCTAGGGCTTTCAATTTTTATCGCATTGTGGGGAGTATGTAATTATCTCAGTTATCAATCACAGTTAGCCATAAACGCCTTTTTCCTGCTACGTCTTACTGTTTTTACGGTTACATGGCTTTTACTTTTATTCCTTCTTTTTGCTTTACTTTTTTTAAAAATAAAACCAAAAACATCTAAAATCATTGAGACCATACTTTATGCTTGGACTTTTATTGTTTCTATTTTGACGCTTACACCATTAGTTTTTGAAAAAGTGCATGGAATATCTTCTTCAGGCATAATAACGTCAGTGGTGAATGGGCCACTTTTGCCCGTGTTTGGTATTACGACCACTCTGTATGCAGTGTCTGGGATTGTGCTTTTGATAATTGGTGTTTTCAGATCTGAGGAAAAGTCTAGGAAAAATTTCCTGCTGATAATATTTGGTGTAATAATAATGTTTCTGGCAATAATGATTTCTAATTTTATTCTGCCTGTAGTTTTTGGTGACTCTTCCTATATACCAATTTCCGTTTTGTTTGTCTTTCCATTTATTGTTTTTACAAGTTATGCAATAGCTCGTGGCAATATTTTCAATGTGAAAATAATCGGGGCGGAAATATTTATGTCCGTACTCCTGATTTTAGCATTATTTCAGTTTATGCAGGCGTCTGATTTGTATACGATACTTCAGAGAGGAAGTGTTTTTCTTAGCCTACTTGCAGTTGGGGTGTTGTTACTAAAAAGCGTCATGAAGGAAGTGGAACAAAGACAGCAATTACAGATTCTCCTCGAGGAGCGTGAGAGTCTGGAACATTTGATAAATCATAAGGTTAAGGGATCGTTTACAAGGTCCAAGTTTGTCTTTGCCGAGATGCTTACGGGAAGTTTTGGACCACTAACAGACAAAATGCGTGAAATGGCTCAAGGGGGACTCGATGCCAACAACTCTGGTATAAAAACCGTAGACCTAATTTTGAATTCTTTTAATCTTCAAAGTGGTACGGTTAAGTTTGACCTGAAGGAAATTGATTTCAAAAATATAGTGCTAGAAGTTGTAAAAGAAAAAAAAGGCCCCGCCGAGCAAAAAGGCCTTGCTTTTGAGGTAAACACGGAAGAGGGTGAGTTCAAATTAATTGGAGATGAGATATGGCTCAAGGAGGCGGTAAGTAATTTAGTAGAGAATTCAGTTCGCTATACTTTGCATGGTTCAATAAAAATCAGTCTAAAAAGGGAAGGCAAAAAAGCAGTTCTAAAAGTAGAGGATACTGGCGTGGGCATAACCCCTGAGGACAAGGTAAATCTTTTCAAGCAAGGTGGCCGAGGAAAAGAGTCTGTAAGGATAAACACTGACAGTACAGGATATGGGCTTTACTCTGTAAAGCTAATTTTAGATGCTCATAAAGGGGAGGTGATGGCGGAGAGCCTCGGAAAGGACCAAGGTTCAGCATTCTACATAAAGCTTGATTTGGTAAAGTAAATCTGCTAGTATGGGTCTACACATGAAAGAAGAAAAAAAGGGGGATACAAAAGTTGAAAAAGAAGCTAACGAGGGCCGAGTCTATGAAGTGGGATACCTTTTGGTGCCTACTATTGGAGAAGAGGAGGTGCCAGCTGCATATGGTAATTTAAGGGAACTTATACTAAACAATGGCGGGGAAGTGATAGCGGACGAAATGCCTAAAATGATCCCTCTTGCTTATCAGATGCAAAAAGTTGTGCAAAACATACGCAGTAGGTTTGATTCTGCATATTTTGGCTGGATAAAATTCGAAATGGACCCTCTAAATGTCTTAGACCTTAAGAAAAAGCTAGAGGCAGACACTAATATCATAAGATTTCTTATAACCAAAACAGTACGAGAGAACACTCTTGCAACCAAAAAATTCGTAGGCAAGGACATGATCAGGAAGAAGTATCCAACAGTCAAAAAAGACAATGAAGATGTTGTCGAAATTGACAAAGAGGAGATTGATAAAGAGATAGAGGCACTCGTTGCAGTTTAAGTGAAAATTAATGAATGAAATGAATATAATTTTCCTTACCCGCCCAAATTTATTGATTATATAAGGTGAATATGTTAAGTTTAGTTTGTTGAATTATGTTAAGTAATATTATCAAATAAGTTATAAATTTTTGGCGGGTGACGATTTTTATAGTCGTTGCACTCCTTAAAAATTAGCCATGTATTTAAACAAAGCAATAGTAATAGGAAATCTAACTCGTGATCCAGAACTCCGATCACTCCCATCAGGGATCAAAGTTTGTACTTTTTCTTTAGCTACTAATCGAGTTTGGAAAGATAAAAATGGAGCAAGACAAGAATCAGCAGATTATCATAATATAGTAGTGTTTGGCAGACAGGCTGAAACAGTCGCCCAATACATGAAGAAGGGGAACTCGATGTTAGTTGAAGGAAGGATGCAAACCAGGAGTTGGGACGACAAAACATCAGGTGAAAAGAAGTACAGGACCGAGATAGTAGCAGACAGGACTCAATTCGGACCAAAAGGAGGTGCTAGTACAAGTGGATCCGGAGCAAGTACAAGTCCTTCAAATGCAAGCACAGGAGGGCAGCCAGATGATGATTCAATAGATTATCCAGAAGAAGACATAAACCCTGAAGATATACCTTTTTAGCTGAAAAATAACGAATGGAATGAGTATATTTTTCGCTACCCGCCCAAATTTATTGATTAATAGAAATGGTTATGGTAGGGTATCATTGTAAATTTAATGTTCGATTATAATTATAAGTAGTTAATAAATTTTTGGCGGGTGACGATTTTTATAGTCGTTGCACTCCTTAAAAATCAGCCATGCGACAAGATTATTTTTCAGCAAACAATATAAAATACATAGATTATAAAGACTTGGATATCCTAAGGAGGTTTTTGAATCCAAGTGGCAAGATAATGAGCCATAAGCGTACAGGAGTCACCGCCAAGAACCAGCGTGCACTTACCTTGGCAATAAAGCGTGCAAGATTCCTAGGACTTCTTCCATTTGTTGCTAAATAAAGAAACTAAAACAAAAAAAATCCCCATTCGGGGATTTTTTTTGTTTTAAAACTAGGTAAAGAAAAGATCTTGTTTAAACCCTCTCCACATACAGGCCGTTTTCGGTGTTTACTGACACTACATCGCCTTCTTCAATAAACATTGGAGCGTTGATAGTTGTGCCGTTCTCAAGAGTGATGATTTTGTTTCCGCCTTGAGCAGTGTTGCCCTTTACGGCAGGAGGCGCTTCTTTTACTTTGAATTCTATTTTGATAGGTAAAGTTATTTTGATTATTTTATCCTCATCATCGTCGTCCCAGACTAGGGCAGTGACATTGCTATTTTCCTTTAGGAACTTTCCTGAATTACCTATCAATGATTCGTCGAGCTTAAATCTATTTTTTGG
>CAYZOL010000035.1:7111-7445 GCA_964480325.1 uncultured Candidatus Saccharibacteria bacterium
CCATGCCGACGGCAAGGACACGGGTACTCCAAACTTAAATCTATTTTTTGGGTCATCTGGATAGCAAAACCAGTATTCTCCTCGGTTGTGGTAGAGGAATTTAACGTCCTTTTTCTCCACATCCGCTTCGTCAGCTTTGTCCTGTGCGTGAAATGTAGCTGCAAAAACCTTACCAGAAACCAAGCTTTTGAGCTTGACCTGATTTTGCGGTTTCCTCATTTGGGTACGGGCAACGTGGCTCTCCAAGACCTCACAAGGCTCATCATCGTGAATAATTATTTTCTTTTCGCGTATATCGCTGTAATCTAATTGTGACATAAGAAGATACTATCAA
>CAYZOL010000036.1:0-828 GCA_964480325.1 uncultured Candidatus Saccharibacteria bacterium
ATTTAAACCACTCATCCACCCATCCAGATAGAGCCAATATAACACAAAATGAAAAAAAAGTAAGAATATGATAAAGTAAATCTGTTTTCTTTGGAGCCGTGGGAGAGTGGTCTAATCTACCTCTTTGCTAAAGAGGCAGGGGATAAAACCCCTCGAGGGTTCGAATCCCTCCGGCTCCGCATTAACGATAATAGAAATTTCTATTTTAGCATCTCGCTTGTTACCCTCCAGTCAGGGGTTGGCAAGTTTTCTCCCCAGACGCCTTCGTGGTCTTTGGCGTTGAAGAATAAAATTGTTTCAATCAATGGGAATTTTTCTAGGCTTGCGTACATATCAGCAATCCATTTTGTTTTACGCGCATCATCTCCAGCCACACCAAGCTCAGCAATCATCATCGGTTTACCCAAATTCGCGAGGCGGTCGTACTTTTCTTTAGCTGATTGTTCGAAGGTTCGAGCGCTAGCATAATACAGCAAGTCAAAATCAGGGAAGCTATAAACCGGGAAGCCGACTATGTCGACAAACTCTCCACCCGGCCAGTAGTCGAGTGCTTTTTTGTCGCCCACGGGGGAGTAGACGTAGATTGCATTATCAGTAATACTTTTGCATTTAGCAACAAAGTATTTGTAGCTCTCAATGAATTCATTTTTATCTTTTCCAGACCAAGGGTAGCGGGTTGTGAGGTCATGGTCCATTTCGTGCCCGAAAGATAGGTAAACTTTTTTAGAGACCTTTTCAACCTCAGAGCAGATACTCTGTATCTCTGCATCATATTTATTTGCCACGATATCTTTCAAAAGAGTATCAGCACTATCTTTGTTCCAAGGC
>CAYZOL010000036.1:838-5194 GCA_964480325.1 uncultured Candidatus Saccharibacteria bacterium
GAGAACTTTTAGCCTTTGCTTCAAAATCTATTGGTTCAAAATATAACCATGAGTAATAATAGTGATCTATTTTTATCTTTGCACTATCTGTAAGTGTGCCCTCTGGATCATAGGCACCGAATACAATTTCTTTTGCAGGTATTTGAGGGGTGATTTCATCCTCACAACCAAAATCCATAACCGCACAGTCAGTCCGATTGTCGTGCCAAACCAAGGCAGGAGGAATCAGTTTTGATTTTGCGCCAAGTAAAATGACAAAGATTACTAAGAGGGCGAATATGATTATTGGATATAGTTTTTCTTTTTTCATAAAGTTATGTTCTAACTTGTGTCTAAACACTATAACAAAGATACTAATAAAATAATACAAGACAATCAGATATGAAAAATAATAATATCCTGCAGTATCGCGTGTATAGGTTCCAAAGTTAAGGACTAACAAGTAAATAGTAATAAGCACGATGTATGGTAGCAATATTCCCCAAGGGAATTTTCTTTCACCTGCACCCTTGGGTGTGATTTTAATTGCGAAGTTTTTCCTTCGAATCACATCGAGCGTCCCCATGGCTATGCCATAAAGTACATACGGCCAACGGGCGAGTTGGAAGATTACCATCTCCCAAGAAATGATACGTGAGTCCTTGGGCCTTAGGAGTTGCCACTTTTTAAGCGAGAGGACAATAGCAAAAATTGAAATATCCAAAATTACACTAGCCAAGAGAAATGATAGGTAGGGGATACTAACCAGGGGTTTTTCTAAAATAATTGAAAGTAGTGGCAGGCATAAACCCATGAGCATGATGAGAGTAAAAAGTGGGTACCATAATTGCGAAAATAGAAATTGCCCTCGTAACCGTGGAGGTAGATTAGGCCATTTCTCAGGAGTGAGAGTTAGCAGTAAAACTTGCAAACTTCTGGACCATTGGAATTCCTGAGTCATGCAGTCGGCAAATGTAGTCGGGCCGTCACCATGTGCTTCGGCATTTAGCGCATGTACCCCACGCCAGCCACCAGCATTAAAGAGTAATGTAGTGGAGTGGTCTTCGGCAAGTTCTGGGCCTAGGCCACCTATTGCTTTTAGAGCACTAGTACGAACTGCATAGTGCGAACCAATACAAAGCGGTGCGAAGCCATTGGTGTGTCCGGCCTGGAGTGGTCCGTGCATGATACCTTCGGCATAGAGTCGTGCACGTGCACTCCAGCTTTCTTTTTTATTTGCATCACAAATTGATGGGGCTGACACATAGCCAACTTTTTCATCTACGAAAGGTCTAATCATTTCTTCCAGATAATTTTCCGTAGGCACATGGTCGATATCGAGCTGTACGACAAAATCATAATTATCATATCCGTATTTATCATAGAAATATGCGAGGTTGCCTTCTTTGCATTTGGTACGCCTTGGCCACTTTTCATTATGGTACTCCGGTATACCATGCCTTGTGGATATTTTTACCCCGTGTGCTCTACACCAGGACAGGGTCTCCTCTGTTGGGTTTTCATCCGCTACCCAAGTGTCATGTGGAAATTTTTGTGCTAAACATGCCAATACTGTTTTTTGCAAAACCTCAAATGGTTCAGATGGTGCCTTAGTCACCACGATGGCCACTCGCCAATCTTTTGGTATTTGTGTGTCTTTGCGCACCACAGACATTCTGGAAATAAAGTAAAAGAAATATCCAGGAATAAAGTAGTTCCAAAAAATTATAATTGAATTTAATGTGAGCCCATAGTCAGTCACAAAGTGCCTCGATTCAAACCACCAAAGCATAAACAATGTGACTAACACCAACCAAAAAAAGATGAACAGCCCGAGCACCGTCCTTTGTCTTTTACTTAAGACATATTCATATATAGAATTCTTTTCCATTCTTATCTTTTCTTTATACTTTATTTTTCTTGGTTTTACAACTCATGATTTTACGGCTATAATCGACCTCATGAATAAAAAGGTAAAAGTACTAGTAACTGGCGGATTGGGCTATATAGGCTCGCACACTGTTGTTGAGCTAATAAATGAAGGCTATGAACCAGTTATAGTGGATAATCTAGTAAACTCGAGTGAAAAAATCCTAGATCAGATTGCAGAAATTACAGGCGCCCGTCCAGAATTTTATAACTTTGATTTAACGGACCAAAAGGCGGTAATGGGTTTTGTAAAAAATAATCCCGAGATTAAAAATGTAATTCACTTCGCTGCGTACAAAGCAGTGGGGGAGTCAGTGCGAGAGCCGGTCAAGTATTATGAAAATAATTTGTTCTCTTTAATAAATATTCTGAAGTCATTTGGCGATAGAGAGCTTAACATTATTTTTTCCTCTTCTTGTACTGTGTACGGACAACCGGAAGTCTTACCCGTGACTGAGGATACTCCGCTCCAAAAAGCCGAGTCTCCATACGGCAGTACCAAGCAAATTTGTGAAGGGATTTTAAGTGATAGTGCTATAGCCAATAAAAATCTAAAAGTTATATCGTTACGATATTTCAATCCAGTCGGCGCGCATGAGTCTGGACTGATTGGGGAGCTCCCGATAGGTGTACCGCAGAGCCTGGTCCCGTTTGTTACCCAAAGTGCTATTGGCAAGTGCGGACCCGTCACAGTATTTGGCACAGACTATAGTACAAAGGATGGAAGTTGTGTTCGCGATTATATTCATGTTTCTGATTTAGCGCAGGCTCATATTAATGCTTTAGATAAACTTGATAAAGTTTTAGAAAAAAATAATTTTGAAGTTTTGAATATCGGCACCGGAGATGGTAAAACAGTACTCGAGGTTATACATAAATTTGAAGAGGTCACAGGAGTGAAGCTTAACTATTTACTAGGTAATAGGCGCGAAGGCGATGTAGAGAAAATCTGGGCTGACCCATCACGCGCTAAGAAACTTCTAAACTTCGAACCTAAATACAATCTAGACGATATGATGCGTACTGCCTGGAAGTGGGAGGAGTACCTTGCTAAAAATCCGCTAGCCATGTAGGCTTAACAGCAAGCAATCAGGAAGCAGTACTAAAATCCGTATGATTTCCCCATATATAAAACAAATATTGAGCGCAGTAAAAACGAGTCAGGAGAATGATATTTATAAAGACGAGGATGGTCCTCTTATACATATAAACAAGCTTACCGGCGAGGTGAGTACTTTGTACGAGAAGCTACGTTATACTGTCGACTACAAAGAAGAGCACACAATAAGGCGCAATGCCATTGAGCGTATCTTTAAGCGCAAGCTTTTGATTGAAAGGTCTCCGGATGTGGGCCTGTCTTTTTTAGAAGAACTTGTGGCGTCGGGGTACTTGGTGAACAAAAGTATTCCTGAGAGTATTGCTTCAAACATAAACAGCATCGTAGACAAATATCTAATCTTCAACAGAGAAAGTGGGATAAACAATGCCAGGATTATTAGCCTAATAGCAAGTGAAGTTGAGAGGTTTTTGTATCCGCAAGTTTTAGATGACGCTACTGTTGAGGCATTTTTCCAAACTATTGCAAAGAACATAAAATACAATATTTTACTTAATGAAGGTGAGCTTAAGTACCAAATATACTTAGGATGCAGAAGGAGTATGTTGGAAGATGATTATGAAATTTCATTTTATTCTATGGTCATTAGGCACTTTCCAGACTTACCCAATTTAAAGCCAGATGAAATTTTGGGGAAAGCGGATTTGTTTAGGGAAGTTGTGGGTAAAGTTGAAAAAGAGTTAGACAATCCTCTTGGTTGGAAGATAGCCACCAAGCTCAAAAATTATTCGATTTATTTTTCAGTCTTGAAGGAAGTTATAAAAAAGCATGGTGCATCCTCTGAGGAAATCCTGAATGACTCAAAAAGATTAGAACAAGAGATAGAGGAACTCATGTTTTATAAATACTCTGAGCAGTATGACCTGACTCACCAGAGTGGCATGCGAGCAGTGATTTATATTTTTCTTACAAAAATTGTTTTGGCCTTTGCGCTGGAGCTCCCTTATGAGAATCTGATACTCCATAACATAAATTATTTTGCGCTTGGCACAAATGTTTTCTTCCACCCACTTTTACTTTTAGCTATAGTCAAAGGAGTGCCAAGCATACATCCTGAAAATACAATCAATATTATTGATGGCGTGAAAGACATTTTGGAGAATAAAAATATAAAACCTATTTACCTTAGGCCGGCAGTTTCAAACATGTTTTTACAAACTATTTTTGACTTCTTGTATTTATCCCTGTTCATGGTTAGTTTTGGGCTAATTTTGTGGGCTTTGATTTCGTTTCACTTTAATATTGTTAGTATATTGTTGTTCCTATTATTCTTAACTTTGGTTAGCTTCTTTGGATTTCGCATTAGATACAATGCAAAAAAATGGAGAGTT
>CAYZOL010000036.1:5204-7383 GCA_964480325.1 uncultured Candidatus Saccharibacteria bacterium
TTAATGTGGAATTTCTTTACACTACCAATAGTACAAACAGGGAGGTGGCTTTCAAAAAAGTTTACATCAGTAAATATTTTTATATTCATAATGGATTTCATAATTGAAACTCCATTCAAATTTATTTTAGGCACTTTTAATTCCTTTATTTCATTCCTAAAAGACAAAAGAGAGGACCCTTATTAGAATACTAGTTTTATGTTATCATTGTGAATATGAGTTTTCTGGACAAACTAAAGAAGACAATCTGGACTTATATATATCCATTATTTACACCACTTCAGCGGTTTTTTTTGAAGTACGGCATTATAGCGCACGAGAGGGAGAGACAGCCATACCACATAGGTTGGTTATCACCCGGTAAAACTTTGGAAGATCTTAAGATGCACTTGCACTCTGAGTGGGGCTTTGGTAATCACTTTGTTGCTTGGGTGGATGAAGGTCAGGTTCTTAGCTGGAGGAAGTTAGTTGATTTTAATACACAGTATCATTTGCGAATCTTTAAAGAAGGTGAAATACGAGGCCACCTGGAGTATACCCCAGAAGGGCATCCAGTGGACCACTTCTTTGAAAAGGGGGAAAGAGAGGCGCTTGAGGACTTCCTCAAGTTCCTAGGAGAGTTTGTCACTCAAAGAAAATATATTTCTCACCTTGAAGTTGACCCCAGCGCCTTTAACCCTGATTCTGAGATAACAATAGATAAAAAACCAGATTAATGTTTTTTGTAAATTTTATTTTAATAATTCTCTTACTGTGCTTTTTGCTACTTTGTCTTCTATTCCTCTCGACTCCGATTTTTTCAAAAGTTCCTTTTGTGCCTGTGAGTAAAAGAGTTTTGGAAAAAATAATTAATGAACTTGATCTTTCTCATGGCAGTGTCTTATATGACCTAGGTTGTGGGGAGGGGAGGGTGCTTTTTGAAGTTTCAGAAAAAAATAAAAATGTTAAATGCATAGGAGTGGAAAAAGCCCCCTTCCCGTATTTATGGGCCAAGTTACGACAATTTTTTTTTAAAAATAAAAATGTGTCAATTGTTTACGGCGATATGTTTAAGACAGATGTATCATCTGCCACTCATGTCTTTTTGTATCTGTTTCCTGAACTTATGGATATCTTACTACCCAAGCTAGAAAATGAATTAAAAGCGGGGACTAGGGTATTGTCTTGTGACTTTCAATTTTCTAAAAAGGATCACTCAAAGGTAATAAAATTGGAGGCAAAGTCTTACCAGCTTAACAAGCATTTATACGTGTATGATTTTTAAATAGAGGCATTAGTGTGCTATTGCAAAGGCAATTATTTTATTTGCTCCGCCTTTCTTTAATGTTTTTTTTGCTTCGGCAAAGGTTGCTCCAGTGGTTATAATATCGTCGATAAGGATTATATTTCTTTTCTTGATTATATCTTTGTCGAGAGCTTCCTTATTTATTTTAAAAGATCCGTGCAAATTTTGCAGTCTTTCGTTTCTGTTTTTTATATGAGCCTGATGCTTTGTATCTTTTATTTTGATCAAAACCTTTTCTTTCAATTCAAAATTGGTGTTATTGTCTAATTTTATTAATTCTCTGCAAATAAGTTCCGACTGGTTATAGCCTCGTTCACGATACCTTTGTTGCGAAAGAGGGATCGATATTAAAATAGGACTGTTAAAATTTTCCATAAGAGATAATTCTGATAGTTCTTCCAAAATTTTTGGATATAACAACTGCGCAAAAAGTGTGGCCAACCCCTTTTTGTTTTTATATTTTAGTAGGTGGATTGCCTTTTTAATCGGAGGATACCTGTACTCGTAAACCGGGTATATCCACCTAGCGCACTCCCTTTCAGAGCCTTGTGCGTCATTTATGCATTCTAAACATAATTCACTTCCTTTTTTGCCACAGACAAAACAGCTTGAAGGAAAAAGAATATCTAAGACAGTGTTAAAAAAATTCATCATATTTTAACTACACCTCCCATCTCCCTATTATTGTATAATATACCTACCAAAAATTGTATTAAATATGGCTGTTATATGATATAATCGTATGGTATTTTGTTATAAATATATTTATTTTTATGTTTGATTTTAGGTGTTGCGCTTCAAAAAGCACCTCAATTTCCTAAAAACGCTTATCAAAGTTTGAATCAATTCGTGATTTACGTTTCGCTTCCGGCTTTGGCGTTGTATTATATTCCG
>CAYZOL010000037.1:0-7297 GCA_964480325.1 uncultured Candidatus Saccharibacteria bacterium
TCGGCAATCACTGCCTGGGCCACGGAAATATTACCCCCAGTTACCCCATCCAAAATTCTAGAGACAAAAAGGAGTGCAATATCCCCAGTAATAATTGCGTAAGCGAAAATAAAATAAGAAAGTGAAGTGCCTAAAATAGATATAAGTAACACTGGCTTTCGGCCGTACTTGTCCGACATGGCACCTAATACAGGTGAAGCGAAAAACATAGCAATCGGGTAGCTAGCCACCAGAAGGCCCAGCAGTACAAAACCCAAATCTGCCTGTGACGGATCAAGTAAAAAATACGGCGAGCTAGGCTCCCCTAAAAGCTGAGGAATAACCGGCACCAGAATACCAATGCCCAGCATATCCAAAAATATAGTTAAAAACATGAACCAGGTTTTTCTGTTCATAGTGGCAAATTCTAGCACAAAAATGACTCTAAGAATACCTCGCAGGAATAGAGACAAATGAATCCTTAGTGACAATTACATGGTCTATTAGTGATACTCCAAGAAGTTTACCAGCCTCTATTATTTGGTTGGTAATTTCTATATCGGCTTTTGATGGCTCAAGAGAACCCGAAGGGTGATTATGAACTAGAATAAGCGCTACTGCGGAATATTCGAGTGCTGGCTTGAAAACCTCGCGGGGATGAATCATGTTGCCATCCACCGTGCCTATTGAAATAACCTCATCATGAATTACTTTGTAATGCGCATTTAAATATAGTCCGCGTAAATGCTCTTTTGATAGTGTGCGCATATCGTGCACATATTCAAAAACCTCACGCGCAGTGCGCACCATGGGCACAGAGGCATCCTTCTTTTGAAAAAACCGCCGACCTAGTTCAGCGCAAGCAATAATCTGCATTGATTTTACAATTGGGATGTCAAACTTTTTTGAAAGCTCGGTGGGGTTGTTTTCACTCATTATGCCACCTTCACCGTATTCTTTGATTAAGCGCTCGGACATTTCTAAAATTCCTTCTTTTTTCGTGCCATTGGAAAGCATAATGGCTAAGAGCTCTGGTGAAGTCAGCACTGATACGCCGTATTTGAGCATTTTCTCGCGAGGTTTTTCTTCTTCGGCTAAATCACGAATTTTTAAATGATAGTGCCTACCCTCGCCATCGAGGATTTTAGTGTGGTCTGTAATCTTGTAATAACTAGCCACAGTCATATGTGAATAATTATAGCACAGCAAGATTCCTGCTATTCAATTCCATGTGTTTCGATATAATCCAAGAGCTCCCCGATATTTGAGAGAACTATCCCAGCTCCTGCATTCTTGAAATCTTCATATGAATATATACCAGTGGTAAGGCCGATAAAACCTATGCCTGCATTGGTGGCAGCAAAATAATCATCAAGTGAATCCCCTACGTAGAGGACCTCGGATTTATTGATGCCCTTTTTCTTTAAAGTGGCCAAAGACTTATCGAAAACTTTCGGATCAGGCTTGTGGGCATCCACCTCATCAGAACCTTGCATCACAAAAAAACTATCAAGATCAAAACCAAACCTTTCAAAGTCGTCGACTAGATGCAGCTTGTGCGCAGCCGAAACCACTCCCACCTCGATACCTGCATTCAAAAGAGAATCAACAACATGCCTAGTGGCATCGAATAGCTTTTTGGGAAACTGGTCCTTGGTTGCAAGGAGCGTCGCATGCATGTTCTCGACTGTATCGGCATTTTTATACAGGATTTGAATCAAGTCATTGAATGGCTTGCCCCAATGCTGTTTTATATCTTCATCAGTTAGGTCTACATTATAAAAAGTCCGGGCGACAAACTTGTGGTGCTCCCACTTGATAAGGTGACTTTCGAACAACGTATCGTCAAAATCGAAAATTACTGCTTTGTATTTAGTGGGTTTCATTTTATTTTGCCCTTTCTATATGCCATTTTGATTTTCCAGTATTCGCTCTGTGTATCGCCTTCTTTGACCTTGCGCATTAGCTTGGCTGGGTACTTTTTACCAACTTTTGCGAGTTTTTTCTCGACAAGCTTTTGAGTGTCCAAACCTAGTATCACAGACATTTCTATTGCGTATATTAAAACATCAGCAATTTCCCATTTTATCTCTTCCATTCTTTCTTTGTCTTTTTTTACTTCTTCTAAAGAAGAATCACTCCACTGAAAATGTTCCAATAATTCTGCCCCCTCTATCATAATAGACTTAGCCAAATCCCCTGGTTTTAGATTAAGCCAATTTCTGTCTTTTAAGTGCTTATATATCTTTTTCTCTAGATCTTTCATAGTTATTTTTCTCTAGTACTTTTTACTTTTTTCTAACAACGTAAGTAATATCAACAATTTGATCTTCTTGGTCTAAGTAACAGTCAACAATTTTCTCTACAACCTCATATTGAATGACTTCACTATTTTTGTGAACTTTGATAACTTCTCCTTTAGAAAGTGGTATTCCACCAACCATATATTCGGATGTTTTATCCTCACCATTTTCGAATACAACTTTTGTGTTTTTCTTAATCATAATTTTTATATTTAGGTTTAATGATAATAAATTTTAAAAAAGCCAATAATTTAAAACTCCGTATATGAGGATAAGAGTGATGAAAATTGTATTTATAAATATTCCTATTTGGTCAGCCTTTTTCCATGCCTTGTAGGAACTATAAAGCCAGAAGACTTGAGAAATAAGGTTTGCTATTAATCCATACTCAGGCATTTTTAAAGAAGTCAGAAGAAAACCTAGTATGGTGAAAGCTACTAAGCAAAATTGGAAGAGGTTATTTAGAGTTAAATATTTTTTCATATTTTTAACTAACTAAGGATTTTCTGTGCTGAGGTGCGTTTATCATTCCACACTTCTTCCATTTATACACTTCTCCTGTAGCAGGGTTTATGGCTCCACATGGACATGGGTCATTACGACCAACGTCTAATTCCGTTGATTTTGCAATATTTTTCGTGTCACTAAACTCGCCAGGTTCATTGTGACTGGTTACCATCACAGTACCCGTGGTTGGTTCTTCCTCTGGTACAGCCTTAATACTTTCTACATTGATATTTTGAATCAAAGAAAAAACTTGCTCCTTGAAGACCTCACCCATTTCTTTGAACATCATTAAACCTTCCTTCTTGTATTCTACTATTGGCTCACGCTGACCATAAGCACGGAGGTTTACTGAACTTCTTAAGTAATCCATAGCTTCCAAATGTTCCATCCAAAGAGCGTCGTTGGTATAGAGGGCAATTCTTCTGACTGTTTCATAAAATGCCTCATCGCTTAACTTGGACTTTTTGTCTTCAACAACCTTTTTTGCCTCATCGTTACCTAGAGTTATTTCGTCTAGTATTTTTTGTATTTCATCCTTGTCGGCAAAGAGCATTTTTTGTCTTCTTTCATAAATAACCTTACGCTGATGATTCATAACATCGTCATACTCAAGGGTATTTTTACGTGAATCAAAATGAAATCCCTCTATTTTCTTTTGCGCACCTTCTAAAGTGTTGCTTATGAACCTATTTTCAATAGGCTGATCCTCAGGTATTCCAAACCTCCCCATCATCCCCTTTATTCTTTCCGCTCCAAATATTCGCATCAAATCATCGTCGAGCGATACAAAAAATTGTGTTTCTCCTGGGTCTCCCTGCCTACCTGAACGACCTCTTAACTGGTTGTCTATCCTCCTTGCCTCGTGACGCTCTGTTCCAAGGACAAAAAGCCCTCCTGCATTTTTTACAAATTTGTACTCTTCTTCGACAATTGGGTTGCCTCCTAGCTTTATGTCAATTCCACGGCCTGCCATGTTGGTAGCAATAGTCACAGCACCACGCTTTCCTGCTTGGGCGATGATCTCTCCTTCTTTTTCGTGATTCTTAGCATTAAGTATTGTATGTTGAACTCCCTCTTGTTTCAAATAAACGGAAAGTAATTCGTTCTTCTCAATTGAGACTGTACCTATGAGCACTGGTTGCTCTTTTGCATTTAGCTCCTTTACTTTTTTTGCAATTGCTTGAAACTTTCCCTTCTCCGTTTGAAAAATTAAGTCAGAATGGTCTTTTCTTATTACTGGTTTATTAGTAGGTACTACTATTACATCAAGTCCATAAACTTTTAGGAATTCCTCCGCTGAGGTTTCTGCCGTTCCTGTCATTCCAGAGAGCTTTTTATAAAATCTAAAATAATTTTGAAATGTTATGGATCCTGATGAGCGTGTTTCCTTTTCTATCTTTACTCCTTCTTTAGCCTCGATGGCTTGGTGTATCCCCTCGCTCCAACGTCTGCCCGGTTGTAAGCGTCCGGTAAAAGGATCCACAATTATCACCTCGCCCTCCTTCACCACATAATCTTTATCTCGCTCATATATGGCTTGCGCTTTTACGGCAGTTTCCAAATGATGCACATATTTTATGCCTTTTTCAGTATATATATTATCGACTCCAAGCAACCCCTCTGCCTTGGTGATACCCTCATCGGTTAGTGATATTGCTTTTAGCTTTTCATCGACAGTGTAGTCCGTATCTTTTTTAAGCTGTTTGGCAATGGTGTTGAATTTAACATAAAAATCCTCCGAGTCTCCTGACTGTGAAGAAATAATCAAAGGAGTTCGAGCTTCGTCAATAAGTATGGAGTCAACCTCGTCTACAATTGCAAAATTATGTCCTCTTTGAGTAAGGTCCCCTACTCTGGTTGCAAGATTGTCACGCAAATAATCAAAACCATATTCATGATTTGTTCCGTAAGTAATGTCGGCCTTGTAAGACTCACTCCTAGATGATGGCCTCAGGTAGTCATAAACAATTTTAAACTCTCCTACTGTGTCTCTTTTTTTGTCATCTTCAACATGAAGCTCATCATACAAGTATGAAACATTTTGAGAATTTATTACACCAACTGAAAGCCCTAAAAAATTGTAAATTTGACCCATGAGCACTGCATCACGCCTTGCAAGATAATCATTTACAGTAACAACATGTACACCCAATCCTGTTAGGGCATTCAAGTACACTGGCAAGGTAGCAACGTTTGTCTTACCTTCACCCGTTTTCATTTCTGCTATTTTGCCCTTGTGTAATACCAAGCCTCCTACAAGTTGTACATCATACAGCCTAATTCCTAAGCATCTTTTGCCGGCTTCACGAACCAAAGCAAAAGCCTCAGGCAATATGTCGTCTAAGGTTTCCCCTTTTGTTAACCGCTCTTTGAATTCCTGAGTCTTTTTTGGAAAATCCTCAGTCTGGAACCTAGAAAAATCAGCTTCTAAGGCATTTATTTGAGATACTATTTGACTATTACTTTCCACAAATTTGGTACTTATACTGCCAAATACTGTATTTAGAAAACCCATATGTTTTAATGACTTATGCAATATTATTATAGTTAATAAACAAACCTCACTCATACAACTTATGAGGAGACCTGTAAGTACCATACTAGCATAAAAATGACATATTTCTAAATTTCTGGTGATGGTAAGTTTAATATTTTTGACCAAACAAAAAACCCCACGAGTGGAGTTTTTTGTAAGTGAGAACAAATGAGATTACGCTCTCTTTGCTGCCTTCTTTTTTGGAGCTGCTTTCTTTGCAACTTTCTTTTTTGCTGCCATAAAATTTGTGTCGCTTACTTGCACGAATGCAATATCACGATAATTAAATTTTTAATTTAAGTTTTGCAATAAAACGACCTCAAAATTTTTTTAAAAAAACTTTGAAAAATTTATTGCAAAGAACTAACTTAATTATCTCGCATATAAAAATTAAAAACAATATTTTTTTACAAAAACTGTGGATAAGTCAGAAGACATTTTTTTATTTTAAAAACAAAAAAATATTTTTGTAAAATGATTTTACAAAAAAATTTTAAAACGAAGTTACTTTTGTAAGTAATGATAAAATTTTTTAGTGACAAAAGTTTTTTTAACAAAATAAAATCACCCCAAGCGTAAGCGAGGGGTGATTTAAAAAATTATTTTCATTTATAGCAGGTGATGGCTAAACTCCAACATATGTGCCTATGTGAGTGCGATCACCTGCTATAGATAAAAACAATCTATGCCTAGCATTATAACATATGATTTATTTCAATGCTTGTTTAAGCATATGCTCTACAATATGATTTGATTTTACGCCTATAAATTCACAGTTTTGACACAAATTGGAATTATCACTTATGTCCGGTGTCAGAGAAATTTTCTTCAAGTAAATCTGACCCTTGGGGGTCATGACCAATGCTGAATCTATATAATGAGTAGCACCTACGTGTTTACAAACTTCTTTTGCAAAATTTATTAGCTTCTCTTTTTCTTCTTCTCTAAAGCTCCCAAGCCGTAATACATCGTCTTTTATTTCAACTGGTGGTAAGGTATACATTTCTTCTCCTCTAAAACCAGGAACAATGTGCACCCTTGCTTCCCTACCGTAAATTAATTCTTCAACCAAGATACTTTGCCCATGTTCTATGATTTCATTTATTGCATTTACTAATTCTTCAAAAGTTTTTGCAACTCTTATTCCTAAATCAGAATAATGTGAATAAGGTTTTACAATCCACGGCGGTGAGAACTTTTGCCATACTTCTTTTGCTTTTTTTAATACAAAGTTGTTCCGATCGCCATCAAAGTCCTCTTGATATACAGGCAAAACTATTGAACGTGGAACTTTCACCCCAATTTTGCTCATGTGTTCTTTAAGAATTTGAGGACTGTTCCTTACTGCCGTAGTAAAAGAACCCACCGACACACTTGGGATAGATAAACTCTCTAAAATGTGATGAAAGTTACTCTCCCCGGTATTCCAAACCACATCTACTGCATGCATTAAAGTATCTGGCAATATAGGCTTACCACCCATGTGCCACTCTCCGTTCGTATCCACAAAAATATCTACAGGTTTGTATTTTGGATACAAGTTCTCAAAAATATGAGAAGCAAGCTCCGCCCCTTTTGAAACTGAGGATTCATAATGCTCTCCTTCCCCACCGCGTAAAATTCCTACTCGTATTTGACTCATGTATAGATTATATCACAACAAAAAAAACACCTTGCTTTCGCTTGGTGTTTTTTTGTGCTCTTGCGAGCTAGCTACTGTTCTTTATTTTGTTTCGTTCTAATACTTAGAAGTCTTTCCTTCCTGTCACTATGCTTTTTAAGTCCATGGCATATTTAGACTATTGCACGCTCAATTGAGGCGCACAATACCGACTCAATAAGTTCTACCTCAACCGAGGTCAGATCCTTCGATTTCTCTCAGGATTCTCAATTTTAATAAATTAAAATTGGAACATTTTTCAAATTGAATTATTCCACGACCAGCTTCCGCTAGCCGTGCCTTGTTACGACT
>CAYZOL010000038.1:0-7222 GCA_964480325.1 uncultured Candidatus Saccharibacteria bacterium
CTGTGGTTGGAGGTTTGTATAAAAAATTGTATCTTTCAAGAATAGCCGACAACTTGGACACTATGCTTGTCTCAGGCATACCTATAATTCGCTCAATCGACATAACTTCCGAAGTTGTAAACAGTATTGTATATAAAGAAATTTTGAAAGACGTAGCCGACGGCGTAAAATCCGGCCTGGCACTCTCATCCTCGTTTGAAAAATACCCTGAATATATCCCAGGCATAATGGTCCAAATGGTAAAGGTAGGTGAAGAAACTGGAGCCTTAGGACAAATACTCAAGACCCTTGCTGATTTCTACAAAAGAGAGGTCGACGATTCGGTAGATACCATGGTGGGCTTGATAGAGCCTATAATGGTGGTGGTTTTGGGTATTGGGGTTGGAATATTGCTAGTATCTATACTTTTGCCTATTTACAATATTGCAGGTGGAATATCGTAATTTGACAAGAAGTGCATTTACTAGTAATTATTTAATAAATAAGGCTATTGTGGATAACTTTATTATTTATGTGTTATATAATTGGGTTATTAAAAACAAGTCGAAAAATCTGCTTATAACTGAGCAGGAAAAATTATAAATTATTATTAATAGTAGTTAGAAATAAAATTATGAAGATGAATTTAAAAAAAGGTTTTACGCTTATAGAGCTTTTGGTTGTTATCGCAATCATCGGTATATTGGCATCTGTGGTATTAGGATCACTTAACACTGCAAGAAACAAAGGTAACGATGCAGCTATAAAGGCTGACCTATCAGGCGTACGTGCTTCAGCTGAGGTGTTGTATGATACAAATCAAAACAAGTACAACGCTGATGGAACAACTGCTTACACAGCTGATGCTGACTGTGGAGCTACTTTTGTTGCTAGCACAATGTTTGCAAGTGGTACATCCATTACACAAGCTCTTGCGCACGTTAAAACCCAAAATGGTGGTGCAGCTTTAAAGTGTAACCAAAACGCAGCCGGTTCCGCATACGCGATCGCTACACCTCTTAAGACAGGTGGAGCATGGTGTATTGATAGTACAGGGGTTTCAAGAGGTGCAACATCTGGGGGTACAACATATGCAGATGTCGATGCAGCTATAACAGATGGTGCTTTTGTATGTAACTAGATTTAATTGCATTAAAGCAAGTAACAAAAACCACCCGTATGGGTGGTTTTTGTGTTTAATGCTTGCTCAGCATAAAGCAGAAAGGTATAATACAGTAATATTATTTATTATTAATCAATTTCTTGTTTGAGGTGGATAAATTTTATGGAATCTAAAAAAAATAAAAATGTTTCTTTCTATGCTTCTCGAGGTTTTACGTTATTAGAACTATTGGTAGTTGTGGCTATTATTGGTATTTTGACCACGATTGTTATTTTTGCCATCAACGATGCTAAAAGGAAGGGTGCAGATGCAAGTGTAAAATCCAACCTTGGTGGTGCGCGATCACAGGCGGAGGTTTATTATAATACTAATACTTCATACCCCAACACTTATACCGGTGTTTGTGACGTAGGAAGCGCCTCAGGTGCGGAGGGTATAGGTAATGCAGTAAATGCTGCTGCAAAATCTGTAGGTATACCTGCAAATTTGGTTGCAGTAAATTCTGACGGTCAGCTGGGTCAGGCAACTTGTAGAGAAAACGGAGTTGCTTGGGCAGTTGAAGTGCCACTGAAGTCATTCTCAGACAGTTTTTGGTGTATAGACAGTACTGGGCAAGCCATGAAGTCTAGCACAACACTGGGTAGTGGTTATGTTTGTAATCCTTAAATATTTATGACATCTGCTCTAACAATTATTTTCTTTTTGTTTGGCCTTATTGTGGGGAGTTTCTTGAATGTTGTTATCTTACGGTTAAATACCCACAAATCTTTCGGAGGGAGAAGCGCATGCATGTCTTGCCAAAAACAGCTTTACTGGTATGACCTCGTGCCACTCTTTAGCTTTTGCGCTCTCTTGGGCAGGTGCAGGAACTGCAAATCAAAAATATCTATTCAGTATCCTTTTGTTGAGTTTGTAACAGGATTAATTTTTGCTGGGTTGTTTCTGAAATTTGAACTTATTTTCAATATCGATATTATCTCTTTTGCTTTATCTTATGCGTATTATTCGGCGATGTTTAGCCTACTTATTGTCATAGCAGTTTATGATATAAAACATAAGATTATTCCAGATACCTTGTCTTTGTTTTTTGGAGTGCTTGCATTTGTCGGTCTTTTCTTTTTTGATCCATTCTTTGGACTCAATGTACATGTACCGTCTTATTTAGATTTTTTAGCTGGGCTTGTGGTGTCTGTGCCTTTTGCTTTCTTTTGGTTTATATCAAAAGGGCGTTGGATGGGGCTAGGGGATGCCAAGCTTGCTATTGGTATAGGGTTTTTGTTGGGTTTTAGTGGCATGATTGAGGCAACTGTGTTTTCTTTTTGGACTGGAGCACTTTTCGGATTAATACTTATGGCTACAAGAAAAGTACATGGGTTAAAAAGTGAAATCCCATTTGCTCCATTTCTTGTCTTTGGAGCATTTTTGGTTTTTATTTGT
Organism: uncultured Candidatus Saccharibacteria bacterium; assembly: GCA_964480325.1. Taxonomy (GTDB): domain Bacteria; phylum Patescibacteriota; class Minisyncoccia; order Phycocordibacterales; family UBA9973; genus UBA9973. The sequence continues at coordinate 2,540 of CAYZOL010000038.1, forward strand.
GAATTGGGTATTTACAACTTTCAATTTTAGATGATTTTATTTTTTAAAAATCTTTTTAATCATTTTGCATCTATAAATAAAAATGTAAGTCAAAATAAAGGTATGACTTACCTTGAGTTAATAGTGGTGCTTACCATTTTTGCTATTGTTTCTTCTGTTGTAATTTTTAACTACAAAAGCTTTCAAGCCAAAGTTGATATAAACAACCTAATTGACGATGTAGCCCTTAGGATTGTCGGCGCACAGAAGAATGCTATTTCAGGCAAACTCTCCCCATTGACCTCTGATATTACCTGGAAACCAGCTTATGGTGTGTACTTCAAAGCATCTTCCTCAAAAGATTTTATATATTTTACTGATGTAGATAATTCTGGACACTGTAGTAGCCCACAATGCCTATATCCATTTGTAGTTGGGGGAGAAGTTACGGACATTATTACCATTACAAAAGGAAATTTTATACCATCTGATGGTTTGGGTGTAGTGGGTGATGGTTGCAATGTCCCGTTACTCAATGATCTAAGTTTTGTATTTAAACGTCCAAATTCCGCACCAACCATATACACCACTACACCTATTGATGCAGGATGCATTCCTTCTTATTATTACGTAAAGGTATCATCATCTGATGATATTGTTGGTACAATAAAGGTATATCCCTCAGGAAGGATTCAGATTAATTAATTACTTACTTGGTTGGCAGTATATATAATCATGATTATCAAAAAATTTAAACAAAATAAAGGCTACACTTTGGTAGAGACGATGGTTGCAGTGGCGCTTTTTTTGGTTGTTGTTATGTCGGGTCTGGGCGCACTGCTGAATGTGAATTTGGTGCATCACAAATCAAAGGATATGTTTTCAATCATGGATAACCTAAGCTTTATTTTGGAAGATATGTCTAGGAACCTACGTACCGGGTACAATTACCGGTGTTATGATTCTACACAAGTTTTTGATATTTCTGATAATCCAAATTACAGCACCCCAAGAAGTTGTGAAAATGGTGGGGTGCTTGTATTTGAAGCCACGAGTGGTGGGTACGACAATCCAGCGGACCAGTGGGTGTATAAAGTGACCTCAAGCGATGGAGAAAGGTTTAATATTTCAAAGTCAGTAGACGGTGGCGCTACCTTTGTGCAGTTAAACATTGATGAGATAAAGCTAAAATCAGGCTCTGGCTTTTCAGTGCTAGGGGCAGAACCACCACCGGGGGACAGCCAACAACCGTTGGTAATATTAAGACTAATAGGAGAGATGCAATACAGAGATATTATTACTCCTTTCGCATTACAAACTTCTGTGTCTCAGAGGTTGATAGATATTGGTTCGTGATTTATGAATAAAAATATTGTCCAAAACAAAATAGGAAAAGTTAGCATAAACACCAACGCGGATGGTTTTACCTTAATTGAGGCGCTTGTAGCAATATCTATTTTTACGGTATCAATCTTAGCCCTTGTGGCTGTACTCTCCAATAGTGTTGCAAACATTAACTATGCAAAAAAGAAAGTTATAGCTACATACCTAGCACAAGAAGGTATTGAGTACATAAGAAATATTAGGGATACATATGTTTTGTATCCAGTAGTAATGAGCGATGGTACAGGCAGTGATACTTGGAACGATTTTCGAGTGGAAGTATCATCCTGTGATGTTTTGATTGCGAAGGGCTGCTACTTTGATGACAAGGACTTGGATTATTTAAGCACCGAGCAACCCATAACAAAAATTTTGGTAGCTGAATGCCCATCAGGAGTTTGCCCATCTTTATTATATGATGAGGCTTCTGGTAAATACAATTATACAACAGGTGAAACCACTGATTTTATTAGAAAGATAAACGTCGAACAAATAAAAGACGATGAATTAAAAATAACATCAACAGTTTCTTGGACACAAGGCTCTGGTACCTACGAGGTCTCCTTTTCTGAGAATTTATTTAACTGGGTCAAATGATTTATTTTCACGCCAAAATTAAAAAAGCTATAAATAGAGAACACTCTTTTGATGTTGCTGGTGTTAGTAAATCTTTCACACAGAAAAGCAATGGAGGTTTTGTTGTACTCTTTTCAGTTGTTTTGTCGAGCATTATTTTAGCTATTGCACTAGGTATGACAAATATAGCTATAAGAGAAATCGGATTTGAAACCTCTGCTAAAAATACTAATGATGCTTTTTTTGCTGCTGACACTGCTATTGAATGTGCGCTTTATTATGATTTATCTAAAGACGGAAGTTCGTTTGGCAAACCTAGTACTACTTTTAACACCACTTGCGCGGGTACAGCGGTTGACTTAAACAGTGGTTCCAGCGTGGATTCCCCATCTCCTTGGAGTTTTATACTTTTTCCTTTAGGCACATCAAAGAAGGCTTGCGCCATAGTTACAGTAGATAAAGTATTAGTTCCTGGTAGTACCGAAAGTACAACCATCCTTGCAAAGGGTTATGATTCAGGTGGTGACAATCAAAACTGCACCTCAACAAATTTAAACCGTGTAGAACGTGAAATTTTTGTTCAAATCGGGGACACTGGATTACCAATGGCTCCAATAAACTACACCCTAAACTTAACGGTAGTTGGCTCTGGTTCCGTTACCTCAAGCATTGCAGGCATAAACTGTGGAACTGGCTGTATAAACTTTCCTGAAGGTTCTGAGGTGGTTTTGACAGCAACTCCAGACCCTGGATTTGAATTTATGGGATGGTCTCCAAGTTGTAATGTAAGCGGTGGGGATTGTTATCTTACTATGAATTCAGACATTAATGTTGTCGCAAGCTTTGCCCCTATAGTTACACATGCGTTAAATGTTGCAGTGTCGACCCCTGGTAATGTTACTTCAGATCCAGGCACAATAAATTGTGGAACAGCTGGCACTGTGTGTACAGATAGTTTTCTTGAAAACTCTTCGGTTGACCTGCTCGCAACTCCAAGCGTAGGGTATACATTTACTTGGACTGGAGCTTGCACAGGCGTTATGACTAACATATGTACTGTTAACATGGATGCAGATTATACTGTAGGGGTAACGTTTACCGTGCTGTCTACTTACCCACAAACAACTTTAGCTACAAGTTCTTATGATGCAAGCATTCCTAACGTTAATCGTACAGTATCCTTACCGTCAGGCGTTGAAGCTGGAGACTTATTGCTAGTTTTGTTCTCAGTTGATGGAAACAATACTCCAGTTACTTGGCCTACTAATGGTGGTACATGGACAGTTATTTCGCAGGTACCACCTTCATATCTTTCTACAACGAATACGTTAGTAATAGCATACAAGATTGCTACATCAGTAGAAGCAGGTGCTCCTAGTATTAATGTAATAACAAGTGATGAAGATCCTTCCGCTCATCATGCATTTAGAATTGATAAAGGCACCTTTTATTCATCTGGCCCGTATATACAGATAAGCCCTAGGTCAAACTCTAATTCAACTGCTCCAAACTCAGATCCATTAACAGCAAGTTGGGGTGCCGCAAAGAATCTATGGTTTACGGTATTTAGTAGGAATACAGCTGGCCCTACCGGGTCTTATCCTACAAATTATATAATTGGGCCAACAACCACACAGGTAGGGGTAAGCACAGATGGTCAGTCTCTAGCTAGCGCTAGGAGGGAGTGGGAAAGCAGTGACAATCAAGATCCAGCCTCGTTTGGGATATCTCCAAATGATGCTTGGGTTGCGTACACTATTGTAATAAGAGGTCTGTAGTGCTTCTGCTATAATATCCTTATGCAAAAAAGTGAAGCAGAAAAAAGGATAAAAAAACTTCGTGCGGAAATAGCGCGTCTTCGTGATTTGTACCACACTGAAGATTCACCCGAGGTATCTGATTCAGTATATGATTCATTGAACAATGAACTTAAAAAAATACTAAAAGAGTATCCAGAATTTCATGATGCCAATGCGCCAGAGAACAGGGTGGGGGGTAGGCCACTGGATAAATTTGTTAAAGTTGAGCACAAGACTAGGATGCTATCACTCAATGATGCGTTCTCCTTTGAGGAGCTTGAAGACTGGGAAGACAGGGTAAAAAAACTTCTTGCAGGAAATGCAAAATACAAATATTTTTGTGAAGTTAAATTTGATGGGCTTGCAGTATCCCTAATTTATGAGGAGGGTAAATTTATACGTGGTGCGACACGTGGTGATGGGTATGTGGGGGAGGATATAACCCAAAATTTAAAAACTATAAATTCAATACCACTTGAGCTAAAGGAACCATATCCAGAGTATGTTGAAGTACGCGGGGAGGTCCTAATGTCCAAGAAAACTATTGAGTTTTTGAATAAAAAAAACAAAAAGCTCGGCTTGCCACTCTTGGCAAACACGAGGAATGCTGCTGCAGGTAGTATGCGCCAACTGGACCCAAAGCTTGCGTTGGAGAGGAACTTGGATTTCTATGCTTATGATATTGCAGATATTAATTATGAGGAGCCGCCAGTGCCTTTTTCTCAGGTCCTCGGTTCTCCTCGTTCACCTAGGGGTGAACTTCGGCCAGACCATTCAAAAAAGGCACTGTCGGCTCCTCTCACTCATTCCGAAAAACACAAATTGCTATCCAAGCTTGGTTTTGAAATGGACAAGCATGATGCCATTTGTAGTAGTTTAAAAGAGGTAGAGGATTTTATAAAAAAATTTGAGAAGATTCGCCCCAATTTCCCATACGGCACAGACG
>CAYZOL010000039.1:0-3865 GCA_964480325.1 uncultured Candidatus Saccharibacteria bacterium
TGTAGAAACACGGAAAGAAACCTTGTCCCCATTTTGCTCTATCTTGAACCTACCGTCTTGAGGTAGTCTTTTTTCATCTAACTTTAGATTTGCCAATACTTTTACACGGGCAGTGATACCACTGGCAGCGTTTTTATCCAGCACCATGGCATCATGGAGGATTCCGTCTATTCTGTACCTTACGGTTAGCTCCGTCTCTCCTGGCTCGATATGTATGTCAGACGCGTTTTGCAATATTGCATGAAAAATAAGTGAGTCGACAATTTTTACCACAGGCAAGTCCTCGGCCATTTCCTTAAGTTCTTTTTCTGACTTCTCCGTTCCATCATCTTTGGCCAAAGTAAGTGTTGCAGACTCTTTTTGGATAAGGTCATTAAATTCAACCTGCAAACTCTTTTTATATTGGATAAGCGCAGCTTTGATAGAGTTTGTGTCTGTAAGCCTAGCTAGTATCTTAAGCCCTGATCTTTTTTTTATAAATTCGATTACCGGCAAATCATCCACATCGAGCATGGCTACCTCCAAGCTGTCATTGGTTTTTTTATAAGCAATGATATTGTAGTTATGCGCAATAGGCTCAGGAATTAAAGACAAAACTTCAAAAGGAATTTTTTCACCTGCTAAGTTCACAAACGGGATTCCTAAGACAAATGCTTCCATGCGTTTCAGATCAACCTCAGCAAGTTTGCCTTCGGAGAGCAACATGTCCCCAAGTTTTTGGCCTTTTTCTTTAGCTTTTTTTGACACTTCATCAACAACCGACTTACTCAAGAGCTTGCCATTGATTATGAATTTTTTTAGTTGATCTTCGTTAATTTGCATCTTGTATATTATACCTTGTAGTAGTTTTTTTTAAAACTTTTTTTGTAAACTTTTAACAAAAAATCCTTCATTCCAAAAGCTGAAGGACTTTTGTACGAGTTTTATCAAATGTAAAATAATTCTATAATGAGTTAATAGCAGCAGCTGTAAGTTCAAAATTATTTGCAGCCGATTTCAAAGGAATTCCTATCCAGGTACTAACTGAAGTAGTGTTTGCTTTAGATTGTATGTTAGTCTTTGCGTCAGTATTGATTTGTGCCTTTAGCGCTTCAAGTTCTTTCCTCAAATCTTCTATTTGCGCCTGTTGTTCCTGTATTGCTTTAACAGTAGGAGCTATTAAGTCAGTGTAGCGCATATATTTCATGCCACCAGTATCAGTTTCAATCAATTTTGTATCTTTACCAACTAATGCTTGTTCTACCTCCTGGGCAATAAATCCATAACTGACTCCTTCATTATCTCCTTCTGTTTTAAGCTTGTATGACACTGGTCTCAATTTTTTTATAAAATCAAGACCAAGGTCAAGATCGATAACATTTTTCTTAAAACGTCGATCTGAACCTGCTGAAAAGTTAACCTGTCCTTGGATTAAGGTTACATTACTATCTCCTACTCGTACCATATTTGACTGTGTTGCTTGCGCCGAATAACCCAAAGCAGTTGTGTTTGAAAGAGCACTAGTAGATGGACCAGAATTGTCACCAACCGCAGTGTTATAGCTACCAGTAATATTATTAGCCAGAGTGTTCCGACCTACTGCTGTATTATCAGTACCCGTGGTAGTATTCCAGAGCGACAAACTACCAACTGCAGTATTATTTGTTCCAGTTGCCACTAATAGAGAATTAGATCCAACTGCAGTATTTTCATTTCCAGTAACGACGGCAGAGAGTGCACTGTACCCAACTGCAGTATTTGACCAACCTGTGCTTATCGCATCGACTGTACTTACTCCTACTCCTGTATTTCGTCCAGTTCCTGAGGTTGTAAAATTTCCAGACCCTAAACCAAGAAAAGTGTTATCAGTACCATAATTATGTAAAAACCTATTAGCCGTAGTATTGGTACCTTTAAACATTACCCCACCAGTAGCTGTCCCTGAAGCTGCTGTAGTATTTGGAACAACCAAACTTCCGTCGTTTATAGAAAGTGAAAGTTTAGAACCAATTACAGCAGAAGTATCTGAAACCTGCCAAGTGTAAAAGTCTATAGCGTTATTAGCATTGATAGTGGAATCATGTCTTGTTCGTATGTTATGTGTGTAAAGTGACCCACCATTGTAAGAAAGTAATATCTGATAAGCATCAGCAGGAATGGTTGCACCAGCATCACCTCCCCTTATTCTAAGTGCCTGTGTGCCAGTAGCCGATGAACCATTTATATCAACATTTGATATTGGCGTGCTAACACCAAAACCAGCCCTACCTGTACCAGTTATTAGAGCATAATTATTAGTGCCATTCGTTGCTGAAAAATAACCCGCAACGTTACTCGAGGTTGTACCAGAGTGATTATTTTCAACATAAGAAGCATAGGTCGTTTCCCCTGCAACTGCATTTGCTCCACTCAATGAAATCTGGAACAATTTCTGAGTATCACCGGCAGGGGTGTTTGCCAGAGTTGAAGTCGAGGACAAATAGAGTCCATTTACAGTTAAAGAATCCCACCTCCACTGTTGCACATTGCCTACATTGTTTATATTATTCCCAGCAGTAGCTGCTGTTATTGCACTCAAAGCTACGCCTCCTGCGCTTCCACAAGAACCCCAAGTAGGAGCACTTCCACTATTTGAATGCAAACATTGATCGCCTGATGACACTCCTGTATCAGACAATACTCCGTTTTCATCTGCATATATTACAGAATAATCTCCGGCAGAACCTGAAACCAAATCAGCAACTTTAATTTTGCCACTTGTAGCAGAAATGGCATAATTGCCAGCAGTACCACCATTGGCAGAAAATGCGCCACCGATATTAATTCCGGTGTTTGTTGCAGTAGAACTAGCAATCAAAGCAGTGTTTGTTGTACCAGAATTAGTAGAGTTAACTGTATTAGAAAAAGTTGCGGTAGTTACTGGTCCGACGTAACCGTTAGAACCAGTCATGGAAACATTAAACATATTAAGAGGTCCAGTAGTACCAGCTGCATAGTTCTGTGAAACATTCACGAGTGTTGAGGTCTGATTAGTAGTACCAACGACCGTAAGTTTAGACCCCGGGGTTGTGGTGCCTATTCCTACATTACCTGAAACCGGGTTAATCAATGTGTCGTTACCTTGCCCATTTATCATAAGCTTTTTTGTATTCCATGTTTGAAGATATATGTTGTTTACATCAGAACCAATAGTAAGGTCTAAGTTTGCTTGATTTCTCAAACCAAAACCATAAGTACCAGATCCGCTTGAAATTGGATTCGTATCAGCACTTTGTTTTACAGTAAGTTTATTTGTAGCCTCAGCAGCTGCTGAAGTATTTATACCTATGTTTGTACCATCGTCCCACACCAAGCCAGAAGCACCAAGTGTGTTAGTGGATGTAAATTTAACTCCACGATGTTGAGCTCCACTTGGGTTTGGACCAGCAGGTCCGCTAGGACCAGTTGCTCCTTGTATACCTTGATTTCCTTGTGGACCCTGTGGGCCAGTTGGACCTTGTATACCTTGATTTCCTTGTGGACCTTGTGGGCCAGTAGGACCCTGTGGGCCAGTAGCTCCAGTAGCACCCTTAGCTCCTGATGGACCAGAAGGACCTGATGGACCAGTTGGACCTTGTATACCTTGATTTCCTTGTGGACCCTGTGGGCCGGTTGGACCTTGTATACCTTGATTTCCTTGTGGACCCTGTGGGCCAGTAGGACCAACAGCACCCTGTATTCCTTGTGGGCCAGTTGGACCTTGTATACCTTGATTTCCTTGTGGACCTTGTGGGCCAGTAGGACCCTGTGGGCCAGTAGCTCCAGTAGCACCCTTAGCTCCTGATGGACCAGAAGGACCTGATGGACCAGTTGGACCTTGTATACCTTGATTTCCTTGTGGACCCTG
>CAYZOL010000039.1:3965-6771 GCA_964480325.1 uncultured Candidatus Saccharibacteria bacterium
GAGCACCGGTAGGACCTTGAGGACCTGAAGCTCCGGATGGGCCAGTAGGGCCTTGAGGACCTGTAGGACCGGTTGGGCCTGAAGGACCAACACCAGTAGCCAACTCCCAGGTTGGATTACTGTTTGGTCCATGTGTAGTTAGTACATATCCATCAGTACCAGCAGCAAGCCTTGTAGGTGTACCAGGAACTGCACCACCACTTCCATAAATGATATCTCCTTGCGCATTCATAGGGTTGGTCAACGCTCCTAACGATGAAAGTGTTTGCCAACTTCCAGTACCACCATTATCTGAACTCAGAACTTTTCCAATTCCTGGTGTACCACCTTGTCTTATTCTTATTGCTCCATTTATATCCAATGCTGCAGTCGCACTGGTTGCACCCAAACCAATAGCAACATAGCCACCATTTGGATTAATCCTTACCTCTCCTTTATTCCCTGTAATGTTATTGTTTGATTCAAGTACGAGAGCGCCAAATGATTGATCGCTACCATAAATTGCGTGGCCAGCCATTTGGAGATTATCTTCAGCTAAGTGATTACCAAGATTGTCTGCTCCCTGAGCTACTTGCCACGTACCATTACCTGTTGAATCCGAAGTCAAAACATAATCTGTCAAATTCGTCCCAGGTAATCTGAAGCCCGTCATAGTTACGGTTCCTGAAACATCTAATTTTGTACTCGGGTCAGTTTTTCCTATACCAACTGAACCTTCCACAACCATACCTCCGGTGGTACCGTTAGTTCCATTTGCATAATTTGGCCCAATGGCAACATTGCCTAAAACACCTAATTTAGAGCCAGGTGTGGTTGTGTTTATACCTATATCATTGTTGACACTTTCCTGATATATTTTTGATGAGCTTTGTGAAGACGTACCTGTCCAAATCGGAATAAATCGATCTGCTCCACCTGAAAGACTTGCAGGTGTTGCCCATGTACCATCCCCTCTCAAGAATGTAGTTGAACTTCCACCTGCTGGTAACTTAGCTATTGTTACCGCATTGTCAGCAATTTTTGTCGTAGTTATTGCATTGTCAGTTATTGAAGTGGCTAACCCTACTGAAGTTACTGGACCAGTTAGATTAAATGTTGCAGGAGAATAATAGTCAGTACCAGCTGCTGCAATAGACAGAACGCCAGTGGTTGTAGTATTTTTTAGGAGTCCGGTAGAGAGGCTTGCTAACACTTGAGCATTTGCTGGAGCGTTGGCAGATGTTTTGACTATATAAGTTGCTAAGCCATCAGCACCACCTGTGGATGTAGCTGGTTGCCATGTTCCTGTTCCTGTTGAATCTGCGGTTAAGACATAATCAGTTACACCTGTTGCTGGCAATTTGAAACCAGTCATAGTTACTGTACCATTTACGTCAAGTTTACTTCCAGGACTGACTGTGTTTATTCCTACATTTCCGGAAGAATCAATAACTAGTCTACTTAATCCAAGGTCTGAATCGTAAATAGAAAACTTTCCAACATTTACAGCGCCGTTTGAAAGCAATGACCAGCTTTTACCACCAACAACTGTACTTCTTAGTTTAAGAAACGCGTCACCTGCTGCAACAACCTCCATATTTTGACTTCCACTAGTGTTTGCAACAGTAAGAAGACTAGAAGGAACAGTGGTGCCTAAGCCTACCTTGCCACCACTCTCATAAAACAAGGAACTCCCGATCGCACTGCTTGAAGTAAACTTGGCAAGATAGTTCGTAACACCGCCTCCCCCGATTGTCCCACCTCCCGCTCCAAATACTGCATTTTTAACAAAAAGTGTTGTAGCAACTTGATCTGTTGCAGTACCATCGGCAGCTGTAGGCGCCAATGGTATACCAGTGAACGTAGGTGAGGCCAGGTTGGCTTTTGTATTAAACAAAGCTTGTAGGTCACCTTGGCTAGATATTGTACCAGTGATTGTGCCCCAAGCTGTGCCAGTCGAAGCTGCTGGGTCAGCCCAAGAAGCTAGGCCATTTGCATCTGACACTAAAATTTTGCCATTTGCTGCCCCTTCAACAATCTGAATCTTTTTTGTAAAAACTGTGGAATCCTCCAAGAAGGCTGGACCTGTAACTTTTAGTCCACCTAGGATAAGACCGCCGGATTTTTGCTGGGCAACTGCACTTGTATTAATTGGTGGAGCGGTATCATCAAGAGGAGGAGTATTGGTAGGTGGCGCCCAAAAAGCCAGAGCCTTTAGACACAAAGTGAAAAGTCCTACTACAAAAAAAGATTTTAAAATTAATTTAATTTTTGAATTCATACATTCAAAACCAATTACCACTAATTATTATAACATTGTTAAAAAAATAAGCATTATTTCTGTGGATAAATGCAACTTAAATAAAACTTTCTGTTTTCAAAAATTTTATTGTTCTTGGAATCGTGGTATTTTTTGCTGAAACTTTTTACTACTTCCTTCGTTTATCAAAATACTAACTACGATTGGCTGATTGGAAAATAAACCAGTACAAGTAAGCGTATAAGTGCTAAACTTTGGAGAAGTCTTTGGTACATTTACATTAAATTGCTTTCCTGCAGGGGTTGTTTTATTACCACTCCATGCTCCTGATGCTACACAAGAATTCGGCACCACATTTACTGTTGACCAAGTCATAGTTGTTGTATATACGTTCGGTGGACCTTGAACTACGTTATCACTTGCAAGTGAAACTGATTCAGGAAGAGTACCTCGAGGTACTGAAATTGTTGAAGAAATTTGTGTGCCAAAAGTATCCTCACAAGTGAGGTTGTAAGTTGTTGGGTTGTATGGACCGTTCACTGATGCAGACGAGGGTGGAGTACTTAT
>CAYZOL010000040.1:0-6655 GCA_964480325.1 uncultured Candidatus Saccharibacteria bacterium
TTATCATAAATATTTATTGGAAAGTATCCATAACCCGTTGAAACTATCAGCTTATTAAGGTTTAAATTAAGACTGTTTTTATAGACGTCCACATTACTTGGAATATTTTTATAGTCACTGGGCACTTTTAGTGAAATACCCAGATCTTCCCTTTTTAATTCTATCCAATCATCTGGAATATCTGCATTGTTTATGATTTGTAAAATTTCACTATTACGGTACTGCTCATAAGTGGGAAAACCACCATAATATCCGTCGCTTAAAATAGGTGGCTTTATCGTAACAGTTCCTGGTGTTGTTGCCTCTGGTGCATCTATTACGGGAGTTAAGGCAGTGGGCACAGAGTAGTAAGTTAAGTTTGGAGGGCTACTTTTTAAAGCAAAAAACGTTGTTGTGATGGCAACTAAGATAAGCACGAATATTATTACTAGAGTGCGAAATTTAATCATTTATTACTTCTTCACACATGCTTTTATGAAAGCCGTGAAAAGTGGATGTGGTGCAAGTGGATGCGCTAGAAATTCTGGATGGAATTGGGTACCGAGAAAAAATGGATGCACCTTCCTGGGCAACTCGGCTATCTCCATGAGGACTGAGTCTGGCGAACGGCCTGAGAATACTAACCCAGCTTTTTCGATTGGCTCAATATATGCTGGATTAACCTCATATCGGTGCCTATGGCGTTCAATAACCTTCTTCGATCCATAAGCCTCACGAGCGATTGTTCCGTCTTTAAGAATTGCTTTATATTCCCCTAAACGCATCGTACCTCCATAGTCATGATGCGCGAGCTTGTCCTTCTGCGACTCCATGATATCGATAACTTTGTTCTTGGATTTTGGGTTTACTTCACTGGTGTTGGCATCCTTAAGGCCTAAAACATTCCTGGCGTATTCTATCACCATCATCTGCATACCGTAGCAAAGTCCAAAGTACGGGATTTTATTGACACGAGCAAACTCCACAACCTTAAGCTTGCCCTCTACTCCGCGAGAGCCAAAGCCTCCAGGCACAACTATGCCATCATACTTTTTTAATTCCTCTAATTTTTTAGCATCCTTTTCAAAATCAACAGCGTTGAGCCAAGTCAGCTTGGGCTTTACATGTTCTTTGTAACTAGAATACTTTATCGCTTCAATCACAGACAAATATGAATCTGAAAGTACAAAATCCCCAGTATCAAAGTATTTACCAATCACAGCAATCTCAACAACCCTTTTGCCATTCTTTGAACGTGCTACGAAGTCCTTCCAGGCGTTCCATTTCTTTGGGTCTGGTTTTTTATTCTTAATTCCTAAAATATTACACACCTTTTCAGTGAGCTTTTCTTTTTCAAAATTTAGCGGTATGTCATACACACTCTCCACATCTGGCGCGGAGATAATCCGCTCGGTTGGAATATTACAAAACATAGCGAGCTTTTCTTTACGCTTATCATCCAGTGGCAGGTCCGCACGAGCAATAAGTAAATCTGGTTGGATTCCAGAACCATTTAGTAACCGAGTGGCGTGCTGTGTAGGCTTAGTTTTCATCTCTCCAACTTTGCTAGGTGTCGGCAAATATGAAACCATCACAAAGGCAACATCATGTGGAAGCTCGATCTTCATCATACGAGCAGCCTCAAGGAAAAGCATATTTTGATACTCGCCTATGGTGCCACCTATCTCAACTATCACTACATCTGCCTTAGCGTTCTCCCCTGCCTTTTTAATTCTACTGATAACCTCAAGCGGAATGTGGGGCACTACCTCTACACATTTACCTTTGTACTCTAAATTCCTTTCTCGTTGAATTACGCTCTGGTACACCAACCCAGTCGTCATATAATTTATCCGAGTTAGATTTACATCAAGGAATCTCTCGTAGTTACCCATGTCTTGGTCTGTTTCATTGCCATCCTTTAAAACAAAAACCTCACCGTGTTCGGTGGGGTTCATAGTACCTGCGTCAACATTTATGTAAGGGTCGATTTTGATAGCGGTGACATCAAGCCCGCTGTTTTTAAGAATAAGCCCAATTGAGGATGAAGTAATACCTTTTCCAACTCCTGAAATAACACCTCCAACTACAAACACATATTTACGCGTGCTTTTTTTCGACATATTGTTTATTTATCTAAATACTTACTAATAGCAATCGAACTGGATATCATGCCTAACAGTACACCACTAAACAAAATAATTATAAAAATCTGAAGTACGTTTGAAACAAAGTAATCATAAACATTCATCCCCAAAAATGATGTCATATTATTGCCCACCCAAAGTGTTGCCGGCCAAAATAATAAAATAGTCAACACAGAGGCTATGGCGCCATACATCGCCCCTTCTACCACAAAAGGACCTCTTACACGCATTTTTGACGCTCCTACGAGCCTCATAATGCCTATTTCCTCCTTTGAAATAAAAATAGTAAGGCGAATGGTGTTGAATGTAATAACAATAGAAATAATGACTAAAATAAGCGTAATTATGAATCCAAGGGTTTGAGCACCATCAATAATACTGTTGAGCCTGTCGATGACTGATTTGTTTTGATAATAATTAATTTTGTCTATAATATTTGCCGAGCCTAGCACAAGCGCATTGTCAGACTTCAGAAAGTTAGCAATACTCTCGTATTGAGATACCTCTTTTGCTTTTACGTTCAAATAAGCTCCCAGAGGGTTTTCTCTTATTTCATCAAGCGCTTGGATAGTAGGATAATCGTTTTCGTGTTTAGCTTTAAATATGCTTAGCGCTTCATCGGCGGTAGTGTAGGTAACATTTTCAACTTCGCCCAATTTCTCGATAGATGATTTTAGCGCAAGGATTTTTTCTTCTGGAGCATCAGTTGTAAAGTAAATAGTCACGTCTACCTTGTCTTTGATTTCTCCAAGTGAAAAGTTAAGCAAGGCTTGAAGCAATATGATAAGCGTAATAACCGAAAGAGTAATGGTTGTCACCAATACCGAAGCCCAAGAAATAAGACCGCTTCGTCTAAAATTCAAAAATCCTGATTTAATTATGCGTCTTAATACGGTCATTGTTTTTTATTATACTAATTAAATAGTATACTTGCCATCTTTGTCATCTCTGACTATTTTACCCTTTTCCATTGTAATAACCCTCTTACCTATTGACTCTACCACCCCCCTATTGTGCGTAGTGAGTATTATGGTAGTGCCCAGGTCATTTATTTTCTTCAAAATCTGTATAACATCATAGGTAGAAACTGGGTCCAAATTACCTGTAGGCTCGTCAGCTATTATAAGCTCAGGCTGGTTTATGATGGCACGAGCAATGGCTAGGCGCTGTTGCTCCCCACCTGACATTTGGTGTGGAAAATGAAAGATCCTACTGCCTAGGTCCACGAGCTCTAATACATGAGGCACGTCGGACTCGATTTCTTGATTGGTCTTGCCTACCGCCTCCATAGCAAAAGCTATGTTTTCATATGCTGTTTTATTAGGCAAAAGTTTGAAATCCTGAAATACCGCCCCGATGCGCCTGCGGAGCTTGGTTAGTTCGTCACTCTTAAGCTGGTGAATGTCTAATGACTCGAAAAATACTGTACCCCCAGTAGGCTTATCCTCAGCTAAAATCATTTTTATAAGTGTAGTTTTGCCTGCACCAGAGTGCCCTACTACGGACACAAACTCCCCTGCTTTTACCGTCAAAGTGACATCATCTATCGCCACGGAATCCTTATTATAAACTTTTGAAACGTTATTAAAATAAATCACCTGTCTATTTTAGCATAGATCCAAAGTCAGACCAAACAATATGCCAAACAAAAATTACTAGGCTAATTTACTGGTTTATTTTGCCTTTTTTTAACTTACTATAAACCTTAGTATATTCATGGTTGGTACCACAACAGCCTCCAATAATACTTGTGCCCTCATCGATCCAATGCCTGCAATGCTCCGCGAAATCATTGATCCTGTCTTCTGTCGTGAACTCCCAGCCGTTTTCACCCTCCGTGGCTTCACCTGCCCCATTGCCATAAGCACAGTATGATAGATCAAGCCCGTCTGTGGCTTTTTTTATTTTTTCAACTGCCTTGGTAGCAACTTCAGGTGCAACACAGTTAACCCCAATGAAAAGTGGATTGAAGCCTTTTATCTTATTGACTGCTTCTTCCCAAGTATCGCCATTTAGAATGTCCCCTTCTTTATTTGCAGTAAAACTTATTGCAAAAGGCTTGCCTGTTTTTACTACTGCCTTGATAGCTACGAGAGCTTCATGAATAGTATTGAAGGTTTCAAGTAAGAAAAAATCTATAGGGGTACTTGCAAGTAATTCTATTTGTTCGCTATGTTCCTTTTCGAGCTCATCATCCTTAGGCACTAAATCTGGGCGATAACAATCTTCAAGAGTAGTAACACAGCCGGCAACATACACTGGCCTTTGCGCCCCTACTTCACTTCTAGCTTGAAGTGCAATATCTACAGCTAAGCGATTTATACGCTCTGTATCTAGGCCCTTGCCCCCCTTTTCTAGAGTCCTACGTTGTGTACGAAACGTATTTGTTGTTATTATGTCTGCTCCGGCTAAAATATAATCCTTATAAATTTCTTTTAACAACTCTGGCTTTTCAAACAAAACTTGCGCTGACCAGAGTGGAAGCTTTGTTGGGAATCCTCGACGTAATATTTCTGTACCTACTGCACCTTCTATGTAATACAATTTTTCTTTTTCAAACTTCATATTTTTTATTTAATTAATAATAAATTTCAAATTTTAATAATTTTTTAATTATTATTGGGTGGCCGGCTCTTTTGCACGACCACCCGATAATCGATTTTATGTCATCAAAGTTCCTTCGATGACATAAATTTTGTGATAAAACTTTATTCCACGCACCCTAAGTGCTTCAGCTTCTCTCGCATTCAGAGGCTGCGAACAACTTTCATCCAAAAAAAACTCGAAGTCCTCGTGACCATTTCCTTCCATTGTTGCCAGTGTTTGAAGCGATGTTTTTGAATGTTGAGTAACTACTTCCTCGTAAACAATAGAAGCAATATATCCATGATCAGAAAACAGTCTAAGAAGTCGAGAAATGCCGGGCCGTCCACCAAGGTTTAAGACAACACACCCTTTGGGAGACAAAATATTCTCTAATTGACATAATAGCGAGGCACATAAGCCAAGGCCATACTCATTCCACTTTTCAGAATGACCATTGCCTAAATAATAATGCGCTACTCTGTCATCAACCATTAAATCAAAATCTGAGGCAACTGGTACTTGTGGTATACAGGCATATACCACATCTACGTTAGAAATAGTTTTCCCATTTGGTCCTAAAGTTAGATCCCAGGAACCTTCCAACGCTTTAAATTTAATTTCGTTTTTTTTGAAACTAAAACGAATTTCATTTTCAATAGCCAAAAAAGTTGCCCGTGAATCAAAATCAGAAAAAAACCACTCGGCTTTTTTCACGAATTCGCTCAAAATAACAAGATTAATGCCGGTTCCCACACCGACTTCCCAAATCTTTTTTCCGCTCCAAGTCTGGGCCACTTGGTACAAACCTCGCAAAAAAGCGAGGGACCACTGGTCGGGCTTAAACGCCCAATCAGGTATTTGTAGTCTTTCGACTACGTCATAAAATCTGGTTTCAATCCCATCTTTCATAATTTTGATACGGCCCATACTCCAGGACTGGGTTTTATTGTTTTAAAAAAGAACGTTCATTTTACCTTTGCATAAATGCAAAAGCAGCTTCCCTTTCAGGAAGCTACTTTTGTTTTGGAATATATTATTTATCTAGTCCAAGTCAAAAGTAACCGCCCGAAGGAAGCGCGCATCATCATACCCATCATTTTGTTACTTTTGATAAACATATCTAATATATTAGCAAAGTCATTCTAAAAGTCAATATGTCTACAACCCTTTTTCAGCCTCAATAAATAGATCCAACTCCCCTTCTAGTACATCATCCACTTGCGAAGTTTCGACTTCTGTACGGTGGTCTTTTACCATTTTGTAAGGGTGCAAGACATACGAGCGGATTTGGCTCCCCCACTCAATCTCAGTGCCTTTATTTATCTTCATACTTTCTTCAATACTCTTTTTTTCTTCTTCCGCTTTTTTGAAAATCTTCGCCCTAAGCATATTCATGGCTTGCTCGCGGTTGGCTTCTTGACTGCGCTCGCCAGATGCATGGGCGGACAAATTCGTAGGTATATGCACTATACGCACTGCTGTCTCACGCTTGTTTACATTCTGCCCACCTGGGCCACCAGATCGAGCAAACTCTATCCGTAAATCATCTGCTGGAATATTAAAATCTTTTTCGTCTAGCTTCGTGAACTTTGGCAACACTTCCACGAGTGAAAAAGAAGTGTGACGAAGCTTCTTAGCATTAAATGGAGAAATACGAACCAGCCGATGCACACCTGACTCATACTTTAACATTCCATATGCATTCTTACCTTCCACTTCAAAAGATACATTCCTGTACCCGCCATGATCATTTTGGTGTTCGTGTATGAAGGAAACGCCCCAGCCTTTTTTGGTTGCATACTTCATGTACATATTTAGAAGCATCGATGAAAAATCCTCCGCGTCATCGCCACCCGCCCCAGAAATAATTGTAATTATCGCATTGCCTTTGTCGTATTTACCTAGGCCCTCCTTTTTAGCCTTTAATTCATTCAGAAGTTTTA
>CAYZOL010000041.1:0-6623 GCA_964480325.1 uncultured Candidatus Saccharibacteria bacterium
TTCTCTAATCTCGAAATGAAAGATGCCCATGCCCCCGAAACTCCCACCTTAACCGTGCAGCGCATCTTCGAAACTTCCTCTAACGTGGGAGTGGCGAAACTCATTACTAAATATTTTTCTAAAAATCCACTTAGGGCTCAAAACATACAAAGGAAATGCTCCTTTCAAAAATTGGGTGTATCAAATAGCTAGAAATGAAAATCTCTTATTCTTAAGAGAAAGAAGCGCTATGTACTTAAAAATGACGAAAGGAGTGGACGATTTAGAGGCACTTCAGATACCGCATGAAGATAAAAATATGAATGACGAGTATCTTTTTGTTACAGAATTGCTTTCTAAAGATTCAAATTTACTAAAAGAGATAATAACTGGAAATAGGGAGAGGGAAATTTTTCTAAAATTTTATAGAGACGACATGACCCATGAAGAGATCTCAAAAGAAATGGGTTGTGGTGTAAGTACTTCCAGTGGCTCTTTAGCGAAAGCAATGAAATCTATAAGAAATTACATAAAACTTGAAGCTAGTAATATAAATAGCTAAGGATTTTTTTCTTTCCATTTACACCTTAAGGCAACAATTTTTTCAGGTCTTGAGCTTTAAGTGTGTATGCTCGCACAAAAGAATCGTCGACATGAGCATATAGAATGCCCTCACCTTTTTTGGTTTCTACGAACTGACTAGCGAAAGTAATTGTCCTAGCTTCGCTATCAATTATCAATGGCTCGGGCGAAACCCAATCAATTTTGCCTTTTTCATAATCATAGATAAATAGGCCGACAGAAAACATCCCATATTTTGTTTTTAAACCTACTTTTTTATTTGCCTCACGGCCGTTCATAATACCGAGGACTTTACCAGGACCTATGTCAATAAAATCCTTTGAGAAAAGTGGTCCAGGCGATGCATGCCCACCAATCCAAGGGATACTGTGCTTTTTCGGATGGAATACAACCTTGCCAAATTTCCACTCCTTGCCCATGTCTTTCGCGAGGGCTACTCGCACGACAGAATAATGAAAATCTTTTTCTTTTTTACTTGATTCAACAAGGTTGTATCTGAAACCTTTTTTATTTATTGGGGCGATGGAAAGCTCTTTCGCACCACCAACTTTATCTGCCTTTAATATCGGCATTGTCATCTCGAGAGTACTAAGGCTTTTCCCTACTGCGTGGCCTAGATGAATTTGGCTTTTCTTGTTTCCTTTGGAAATAAGTGGGATTGTGAAATACAAATGAATTAAATTCTTCTTTTCATCCACCCAGATGTCTGGATCTTCGAGTCCAATAAATTCGTAACCCTTGCCTAAAATCTTTTTAATTATTTCTGATTCATTTTTTATATTTAACTTGTCGCCTATTTTGAAATTCTCAAGGGTGTTGCCATGAATCATGCGGAGCTCGCTCCTGTCTATATAGCCTGCTACTGATACATCGCCGGATCTATCGACGATACACCTCAGCACTCCGTCCTTGTGCTTACTTCTAGGGTCTAGCGTTATTGCCATAACATGCGTGAACTTACTGCTTGTATTTATTACCTTGCCCTTATGCTGTATGTAGAGATTCTTCATGTGTTGATTATTTCCCTATTCGTAAAAGCTCAACCACAAGAGCAATCATTTTGTCTTTGTGGGTTGGATTACTTTCAGCAATCAGAAGGGTAATAGCGGTGAGTCCAGAGGGGTTAATGTTGTGCGCACCTTTTATCCCACTTTTACGAAGGAACCAAATAAAGGTGAATGCACCCGAGCGTTTGTTGCCATCGATGAAAGGATGGTTTTTGACCATAAAGTATAAAAGGTGTGCTGCTTTTTCTTCAAGTGTAGGGTACACGTCTGCACCACCAAAAGATTGCATCACATTACCGATGATGCCTTCGACACTGCTTGTACCTCTATCCTGCGCGAAAATTTCTGTCGCTTCTTTTTTCTTTATGAGTTCGGATTTTAATTCTAAAATAGCATCCATTACTTCCCTGCCTGTAATTTTAATTTTCTTCTTTGTTACACCTTGCGCAAAAAGATTGTCTTTATCATAGGCATCAAGCTTGGTCCAGGTGGTGGAATATTCTTTCACAAGATCCAAAATTGCCTTTGGATCGAGTACTGTGTGCGTGGGCAAAAGTGCCTGAATATCAGAAACTGTTTTCAAGAAATTGTCGTAATTTTTTAGGATTACTTTTTTGTTTATGGTGTAGCCTTTGACCAAATGATCTTTAAGAGTCTTTGTCGCCCAGATTCTGAATTGAGTGGCTTGTTTAGAATTGACCCTGTAGCCAACTGAAATTATGGCATCTAGATTATAGTGTTCAATTCTTCTTTCAACGGTTCTTTTGCCTTCAACTTGAACTTGTGCAATTTTTGCACAAGTTGCCTTTTCTATAAGTTCCCCCTCTTTGTATATATTTTTAATATGCTTTGTAATTACTGAGCGTTCAATGTCAAAAACCTCAGCAATTTGCGCCTGCGTAGCCCATATGGTCTCTGCGTTAAAGTCTCCACGAAGCTCAATAGCCCCAGACTTTGCTTGGTAGATTACTAGTTCTTTATTTTTTATTAGCTTCTTTTTCACCCTTATATTTTATCACTTTTATTTCCACTTACCACCCTGAGCAGTCACGAAATTTTTATGCATATTTTGGAGTTCGGTACGGGACAATTTGCCGAAGACTTTTTCTGCTTGCTCGGAGCTTGTTCGGAAAATGTTATCTTGCTTCAAAATCTGCGGATGCACTTGGAGCGATTTATTATTCATGCCTAGTAGATAGAGCCCACTCATACGCCGTACGCGCGAGAGGGCCACGTAGCCCTGCCCATATTCAAAGACGCTCGATAAATCCATGACGGCACTATCCATACTCATGCCCTGACTTTTATGTACGGTGATGGCCCAGGCGAGGCGTAGGGGCACCTGAGTAATTTGGGCTTTGATCTTGCCATTCTCCTCCACCGCCCAATCCAGTGGACTGACAGTAATGCTCCTACCTGTTTTGGTTTTAATTATTGGATGGTTGGAGAAGTTTTCAAAGTCCACCACTGTGCCGAGTGTGCCGTTGACAAAATGCTCTTTGGGATTGTTCTTCGTACACATGACCACTGCGCCTTTTTTCAGACACAAGACCTCTGGCGATAGGCACCCTTTCTTAAGCGCTGTGACAAGCGCAGTGGAACCGCTTGAAATCATTTCAAACTTTTTCTCTTCTTCATCCAGCTCTCCTAACTTTTTATCATTCACCGTGTCTACGTTTATGTTATGCGAATAAAGTTTTGTGATATTTTCCGGGAAGCTTTCTTTCTCGACGAAACGAGTCTTCAAATATTCATAATGATCATCTTCTAATTCATTCCGACGAATGGCATTTAGTAAATTCAAAAAGTCCGCATCATCTTGGCGATATTGCTCGGTAATGTAGCAAACTACTGGCGCAAGCTTTATCCATGCGGGAGATTCATAAGCAAAGTGCGCTGGCTTTTCAGCTATTAGTTTATTCTGCACTTCTTCAGCCCTTTTCTTTTCTATCGGAGGAAGTTGGAAAAAGTCCCCAACTAAAATTACCTGCATGCCACCAAAGGGTTCCGGATTCTGCTTTATCTCGCGACACACTGCATCCACCATACTAAGGGTATCAGCCCGAAGCATTGATATTTCGTCGATTATTAGTACCTTGGTTTTTCTTACACGCTTAGCTATATATTCAGTCGTGGCTATTTTGTCTAAATCATATTTCGTCAGATTTTCCTTTATTCCTATGCCACTCCACGAATGTATTGTCATGCCCCCAATGTGTGTGGCGACAATGCCAGTACTTGCTGTTATCGCATGGTTTATTTCACGATCACGTAGATATTCCACATATCTATTTATGGTAAAAGTCTTCCCCGCTCCAGGCTCGCCAGTGAGGAATACATTAGCCCCAGTTTTCATAATAAGCAATGCTTCGTTTTGAGTCATAAAAATGAATTATACCATGGCATTGGATTTGATAACTTTTTATGCTTTAATTACATCAATGAAATTATCAATTGTCGTCCCTTGCTTCAACGAAGTTGAAACAATTATGGAAGTTGTCGAGGGCATTAAGACAATAGATATTGGGGATGTTGAAAAAGAGATAATCTTGATCGAGGACGGCTCCACCGACGGCACGAGAGAACTGTTGGAAAGTATTGAGGGTGAAAAAGGTGTTGTTGTCTTTTATCAGCCACAAAACCAGGGCAAAGGTAGAGCTTTGAAAAAAGGCTTTGAGTTGGCCACAGGCGACATAATAATTATTCAAGACGCTGACCTTGAGTACAGCCCAAAGGAATATGCAAAGATTATTGCGCCACTGGTGAGCCGCCAGGCGGATGTTGTTTATGGTTCAAGGTATCTAAATAAAAAGCTATATGAAGGGCGTTACGTTTATGACTTTGGAGTGCATTTTTTGACTTTGATGTTTAATATTCTTTTTGGCACAAGGCTAACTGATGTAGAGACGTGCTACAAGGCATTTCCTCGCGAGTTTCTTAAGGGCGCAGACTTTAGAAGCAAGAGCTTTGATATCGAGCTAGAGATAACGGCTTGGTTTGTAAAAAATAATAAAAAAATAAAAGAAGTTACCATTTCATATTTTCCTAGAGGATTTCGAGGGGGTAAGAAAATAAACTGGAAGGATGGCATTTTTGCAATTTGGAGGATACTAGTTTTGAGGCTCTGGCATTAGCTCATAGACTTTCATGTTTTCAAATTTTGGATCTTGAAATACGAGCTGGTACCTTGTGTCTTTTTTTAAATACACATTAAGCCCATAGGGCTTTTCCTTGGTCTTGGACTCCTCGTTTGTATTTATTACTATGTACTTTACGCGCAAAACATCACGAAATACCTCATAGGTATCTTTATCTTCCCCTTTCTTGCATTCAAACTTGGGACAAGTCTCCTCTTTATCAAATATAATATGGTTTATATACCAAAATATTTTAGGATCATAGGTGTATATTGAGGTAAGGTCAATACCCACTGTATAGGAAAGATAAGGGTTAAAAAAGTATAACATTGGATATGCTCCAAAGTTTTCCATATATATTAAATCCTCTGGGGTTGCATTAGTTTCCAAATATTTAGACAAGCCAGAATACGTCATCTCACTTGCAAAAGCATTATTCTCCATATAATCCTTGTAAAAATTTATGCGTACGAAGATAAGCAAACAAAACACAGCAAGTAAACCTGCTCTTATAAACCATACATTATATGGTGACAACTTTTTGAAATAATTATTAAACCTTAACAGTAAACTTTTTAGATCATCAATATACACAAGAGGCAGCAGGGCTAAAAGCATAAAGGCAGTCGGCAAAAAATACTCTATAGCCCTAGAGACAAAAACATTTAACAAAAAGTAAAATATTGTCAGCAACGACAAATATCCGATAGTGGTATCATATCTTTTATTTTTGATTGAAAACACCTTAAGGATAAGCGCCAAGGCGATAAGCGGATGAATAAAAACTTGCCAAATCTCCGCAACAAAGCCGTTTGCCCTAGGGAGGAATTCCGCAGGAACATTAACATGCCCACTTAAAAAGAGCGCATTAAATAATGACATCACATGCATGACATACCCATTGTAAAAATACGCAAAGGAGTCAGGACGCAAAACTATGCCAGCTGCAAGCCCAAGTAATGAAATAGCAAGTGGCCTCCATGAATCTTTCCAACTCTTTTCAATAAGCCATATGTAAGCCAAATATATGATAGGAGGAATAAGTAATATAAAAGTAGCCGAAAAGAAAAACGGCGCAAGAAACAACGTAGAAAAAAGAAATAATGGTTTCTTTTTTATTATCGAGTAAATCACACAAATCCCTAATATTTGTCCTAAGACCTGTGGCCTCTCTATAAGTATCCGAAACAAAAATGTGTTCGAAGAAAATAACAAAATGAATGTAAAAAATACACTAACTGTTATTGCGCTTTGTTTGTTATTTATTTTTTCCTTTAGCAGTGAATATAATATCGCACAAAATGCAGTCAAGAATATTGCCACCAGTATACTGTGGTAGATTTTCATCCCTTGAATAAGAGGGCCATAGTCCTTACCCCCATCATAGTCGGCAAAAAACGGCACCATGCCCATGTGGTATAGGAAATACAAGTCAACAGGATGCGTGCTAAAGCTTGAGTATACTGGAGGCTTGTAAGACTCCCCTTGCGACTGTACCCATGAGCGCCTTAGGTGCAAGTACCCATCATCGTTGTAGACCAAACTATCACTGCGCACACTGTATGAAATTGAAAATATCAAAGCAAAAAACAAAAAAAATAACACCACGAAAAAGCCAATATCGTTTTGCTTAAATTTGTTGTAAAAAACTAATACCTTTGGCGGAGCCACCTCTTGGGTCATATGAACTCATATTAACACTTTGTTGGAAAATATTATAAATATGCTGGCTAGAACATTAAAAGCATCAATGATTTACAAATTATTGTATTGTTTGATATAATCAAGAAATGGAAGCTTTTAAAATTACAAAAAGTGTTACAAATCGCGAAAGTCGGTCTTTGGATGCGTACCTGAAGGAGATAGAAAAAGTTGATTTACTTACGCCTGAAGAAGAGGTTGATTTAGCAAAAAGAAT
>CAYZOL010000042.1:0-6476 GCA_964480325.1 uncultured Candidatus Saccharibacteria bacterium
CTTGGAAAATGGCATGCTGGTGGCTAAAATTGGCTCTATGTTAGGCGGACGAAAGGGGATAAGACGAATTAGGAGGCAAGAAATAAAACCGACGATATACTTGAACCAATTTTGCTTGTATTTATTCATCTATTTTGATACATAAGGGGACAAAAATTACCCTTTATGCATGTAATAAGGGTTAATAATAGTTGCAGAGTTTCGAAACTCTCAAACTCAATTATACAAAAAATCATCCATCATGGGCAATGGTGGATAACTCGGTTTTTTAGGAAAAATGTGTGTTAAAATTATAAAAGTTTATAATTTATTTAACATTTTTATGCTCCAATTTTTAATTCTTGAAAATTTAGCTCTTTTTATTGGGCTTTTAGCTTTTGTTTTTTTACTTTATAAGGCTTGGCAGAATAAATCAGAGAATAGTTTTCTAGGAAAAAAGGTTTTTTATTTTTCACTTAGTGTAATAATACTAGCTTTTTTTGTGTCGATTTTGGCAAATAAGACTTATCCGCCACATTTTGCTATGCCACCTTTTATGATGTCGCATGCTCCAGGTGGTATGCCTGCCTCGATTCCATTTGGAAAAGTGATGGAGTTTTTCAGGAATCAAAGCAGGTTTGAAAAAGTCTCCGATATTGGAGCTGACCCAAATACAGTGCCACTGACTCCACAAGCACCTGATGCTGATGGTGTAGTGCGCATTAGTTTAACTGCCCAAGAAGTACTTGCGGAAATCGCCCCAGGAATTTATTTTAATTATTGGACTTATAACAACCAAGTTCCTGGCCCCATGCTTCGAGTGCGTGAGGGTGATACAATTGAGCTTGCTTTAACTAATCATCCTTCTAGTCTGCATTCACACAACATTGACCTTCATGCGGTGACTGGTCCAGGAGGCGGAGCAGTTTTGACAAATGTCATGCCTGGCGAAACTAAGACATTTAAATGGAAGGCTCTAAACCCGGGGCTTTATATTTATCATTGCGCTACTCCAAATGTTTCTACTCATAACTCACATGGGCAGTATGGCTTGATTTTAGTTGAACCTATTGTAGGACTCTCCAAAGTGGATAAGGAATTTTATGTTGTGCAAGGAGAGCTCTATACCGAGGGGGATCTAGGTAAAAAAGGTTTGGTCCCATTTGACTCAGAAGCCTTACTGGATGGTATCCCAAACTATGTGACATTCAATGGGAGGGTAGAGACATTGCCACGTATGAAAGCCAAAGTCGGTGAGACTGTACGCATGTATGTCGGTAATGGCGGAGTAAATCTAATTTCTTCATTTCATGTAATAGGGGAAATATTTGATACAGTTTATCCAAACGGCAATATTGGTGGGTCAATTGAGAAGAACACTCAAATAACCGGTGTGCTCCCGGGAGGATCCGCAATTGTAGAATTTAAGCTTGATGTGCCAGGAAAATATCTCCTAGTTGACCACGCACTTGCTCGTATGAACAAAGGTGCCTGGGCAGTACTCGAAGTTGAAGGCCTACCTAATCCAGATATTTTTACTCAGGTAGTCAAATAGTGTACAATTAACGAATGGAACAAAATTTTGAAGAGAAATTTAGGGGAATGGAAGAAAAGGTGGACAAGATATATAAGTCTGTAGAAAAGACAAGGAAATACTTAAAGTGGACATTCATCACCACGCTTGTATTTTTTGTACTTCCACTTGTTGGACTTGTGTTTGCCATACCATCATTTTTGGATACTTACGGGTTAATGCTAGGTGGGTACTAGTTGGCCACACTTTCAGGAGCTTTTTGCTTAAAAATAATTCTATTGAAAAAGTTGAAGTTTATAAACGCTATTAAAAGCGCTGCAAAAGCTTGTGCTAGCAGATACCAGATTTTTAAAACATCCACAAAGAGATACATTAATGCTGTATTTAATGCAAGTATTCCCAAAGCAAAAATTGTGAAACCTGCAAATTGTATATGCATGTTTTTTGTCTTGCCATCTTTAAATGTCCAAAATTTTTGGAGTATGTAGCTAGTAACTAGTCCACAAACAAAACTAATAACCGCTGATATTAAATACCATAAACGAAAATATTCAACACAAACAAACAATGCCCCCAAGTTGACAAAAGTCGCAACTCCTCCAGCTATGACATATTTTATTACTTTTTTATATTTTTCAAGCATTTGATTAAATTTGTTTTATTATTTTTTCTATTACAACATCTATTGGCTCTTCGACATTTATAACGATTGCACCTTTATCTATGCATCCTTGTTCAAAATTTTTGTACCAACCCAGAATATGTTCTCTTTCAGATTGGTGTTTACCGAATTGATTTTCTTCACGTGAGTTTATTCTACTAGTAAAAGTTTCTGGGGAACATTGCAACAAAAACACTTTATCAAAGAGGTGTAAATACTCGTCTTGATTTGCTGTTACCCCTAATACAAAAACCGTATCATTAAAACCAGCTATGAGTTTTTTTAGTTTTTCAATATCACAATACCAGTCATTCATTTCCAAAAATTCTTTGCCAATACCATATTCAAACTGCACCTTCTCTTTCGTTTGATTGTGTTTCCAACTACAAAGTCCATATTCTCTTGAGTCTTGATCTATGGCACGCACACCTCTTTTATTTAATGCTTCTGCAATGGTGCTTTTTCCTGTACCTGAAACCCCAGTAATATAGTAAACTTTTTTCTTCCTTGGTAGCTCAGCAATGCATTCTTCATAAAGCTTTTTAAACCTTTCGTATTCTTTCTGCGCTTTTTCGATAGAATTTACTAAGTCTTCCGCTTTTGTGTTTTTGATAATACTTTTAGCTTGTTTTTTAGCTTCGTCTTTTGCCATACTCTGAAGCTTTCCTTTCCAATCGGTTATTTTCTTCAACTCCTCTTCCATCAGTTTTTTAAAGTTGAGGCACTTTTTTTCTCCCTCATTTTCCTCATTCGTACCTTTATTTTTATCTTTTCCCATTTTTGATTTCAAAAATGCGCCCACTCCCATTAGTGCTAAAGCTCCAGCAATTATGGCCAATATGGTATTAAAATTATTTTCCGCCGGTTCTATTGTTACATCTGTAGTAGCAGTACCGAGCGTTAGAGTTTGTGTTTCTGGTATGGGAGATGTTGAAGAGGAAATGGGGGTCGGAGTTACACTTGAGGTAGGTTTTGGTACTGTCACTGTTGTTGCAGGTGTTGGGTTAGGAATAGGAGAGGGGTCAGGGGCAGGCGTTGGGTCAGGAGTAACGGCCCCTTGAGGTTCTGCACTTACAGGATTTACTGGAGGGGGTATCAGTGGTTGTTCTACAGGAGGTTGTTCACTAGGTGGCACGTCTGGGTTAGGCACAGAACCCTCTTGTGCCCATATGATAAAAGGGGATAGAGCCAAAACAACAATAAATACAAGCAGTGTTTCCTTTAGTTTTTTCATAATTTGTATTAGTATATCAGATGTAGTACCGTATTAAAATGGTAATTTAGTTTATATATTGTAGATAAATTATGGATACAAAAGGAAAACAATTCAATACTCCGAAAGAACAAAACCCAAAAATTTTTGACGAAAATGAGCTTGAGGTATTTGAAGGAAATTTTCTAGAGAAGATGAAAAAGTTAATTGATTGGATGAACAAAAAGGTAAGAATAGAAAGGTGGGAGGAAAACAAAATAAGACAAAAATTTACAAAAAGAAGTGCCCAAGAAATTCTTACTGATGGTGAAACTTTTTATATGAACCCTTGCAATGACCTTACTTTGGTGGCTTATGCACTGTTAAAGAAAAATGGTTTAAGCCCTGTTTTAGTAATGGAAGAGCTTAGGGCAGAAAAGTCTCCATTTAACCATATGCATTTTGCCCTTGAATTTACGAATGAACAAAAAAAAGTTTTTTTTGGATTTCATTACATTAAATGAAGTTGTGTTAAAAGATGGAGAATACAGACATGAAAAAAGCAATATTCAAACCCTGCAAATAGCTAGAATAGAAAATGAAATTGGATTTGATCAAAATATGGAGTCTGTCTTAAGGGAGGAAATGGCTGATGGTGAATTAGAACTTCCAGACTTTAGTGTAGCTCCAATTTTAAAAAAAATAATTGCAGACAACACAGATGAGACATACAATGTCTATCTAAAAAAAGTTGAAGGTAATAAGAAATTATATTTAAATATTGATATTAAATAAGGTAGTTATAAAATAACTTGCCCGTTTTTAGGAGGCAAGTGTTCATTTATTTACGTTTATGGCGCTTTTTTGCGTGCTTGCGCCTGATTTTCGCACGCAATTTTTGTAGAAAAATTTTTCTCCACGCCCTTGTACAGGCGCGTAAAAAATGATCCTGTCTCATTTTTTTTGTATTTGAACAAGTGAACTTATACCCGCATGCTAGGCTTTATGTGGTGGTATGTCAAATACATGAAATAGAAAATAAAAAAACACCGGGACAACTTGCGTCGCCCGGTGCTGCGTTACACACAACAGTAAATTGCGCCTTACCCCCGCTCTGTTGCGGGGACTCAGCTGGAGGCATTTTGAATGTACAAAAAAACACCTCCACTTACTAATCTATACAATAAATCCAACAAGTCAAATCGAGATTGAAAAAAAGAGGTTTTTGGGGTAAAGTTGGGGAGTGTTAGACATAATTTAAAATTATGGAAAAAATTTCTAGACGTAAGTTTATTGCTGATGTTTCCACGGGTCTTGCTTCAGGAGCTCTTTTACCAGTTACTGAATTTTTTTCTGGGATTGAAGATAAAGAAAAGGAGGCCTTTATTAAAAAAAATATAGAAGAAATAAAGTCAATTATTCACAATAATAACTGCGAAGGGGTGTTGGCTAATCCATATCTGGTTTCAATCTTATATTATTCAAATGATTTTTTGAATGAAACAACTCCACAACAAAAAACAAAAAGCGTGTATTTAAGAATAATAAATGAAGTTTTACCACTGATAACAGTTGAATTTAAAAGTTTATATATCAATTATTTAAGCAGTTTAGAGGAAGTGACAAAAGAAGATGAATCATTTCCTCTTGAAAATTTAAGAATAAATTATGGCAAAAATAATCATTTAGATGCCATTGATCTTTTTATTGAGGAAGGTTCGCCAATACATGCTTTTGCGGGTGGGGTGGTTGTTTTGGCAGAAAATACATGGAAAAAAGACAATGAAATGTCTACGAGTTCGGTGAGAGGTGGCAATACAGTAATCGTCTTTAACTCTACTAAAAAGGAATTTTATCGCTATGCGCACATGGAAAATACTACTGAAGATGCAAAACCTGGGCAGTCAATAAAAAGTGGCGCAAAACTAGGTACGGTAGGACACACCGGACTAAATGCCACTAAGGCAGGTCATGGCGGTCATTTGCATTTTGAGATTCATAAGTTAAACATGAACACAATAGGCAACGACAACATAATGTTGGAAGAAATTCAAAATAGATTAGAAAGGGTACTAATAAATAGTAAAAATTAGGTTACTTTAATTTATATACAAAACAATACCTGTCAATGATTTTCTTGAAAAAAAGAGGTTTTTGAGGTAGAGTTGGTGAGTGTTAGACATTGCGGGATCATCTAGTGGTAGGATGCGACT
The DNA here is from genome assembly GCA_964480325.1 of uncultured Candidatus Saccharibacteria bacterium. GTDB lineage: Bacteria > Patescibacteriota > Minisyncoccia > Phycocordibacterales > UBA9973 > UBA9973. The sequence goes on from CAYZOL010000042.1 coordinate 5,580, forward strand.
CTCTGAAAGTCGTCACCTTGGTTCGACCCCAAGTCCCGCAGCCCTTCCTCCCTTCGGTCGTCAGGGCCTTCGGCACTGACATAAAAGCAGAAGGAAGGTACCGAGCGAGTACTGAGTGAAGCGAAGTACGACGAGGTAAAATTTTTATGTATTTCACTTACATTCTCGAATGTGCCGATAAAAGTTTATATGTTGGTTGCACCAACAATCTTGAAAAACGAATAGACCAGCACAATAATTCGAAATGGGGTGCACATTATACTAAAATCCGTAGGCCAGTTGAGTTAAAATATTCTGAACATTTTGAAACCTTAAAAGAAGCCAGAAGAAGAGAGTCTGAGATTAAAGGATGGAGAAGAGAAAAAAAGTTAGATTTAATAAATGATTTGTAATTCGTGAGTAATTCGCGAAAACAATTCTCACGAAGCGAATCTAGATAATATTATGATTTGAATCTAGAAAAATGTTACATTAACCTTATGGATACAAAAACTATTGTAGAAAACCTTCCGAGTACCTTTTATCGTGTTAGTACCAAGGCGCTTGTTTTGAGCGAAGACAGGAAGAAGTTTATGGTTGTTTTGGAAGATAACGGATATTGGGAATTGCCCGGTGGAGGTTTGGATTTTCCTGAAACACCAGAGGAAGGTTTGCGGCGCGAGATAAATGAAGAAATAGGCCTCACAGCAATCGACATTGCAAAACAACCCTCATATGTTCTGATTGGTGAAAATATGAAAGGCATCAGAAGTATAAACCTTGTTTATGAAGTAAAGCTGAAAGACCTCAACTTTACACCGTCAGATGAATGTGTAGAGATCCGGTTCATATCTCCAGAAGAAATAGATACAATTAATGCTTTCAGGAATGTGAAAGAATTGGCTGCCTTGATGAACA
>CAYZOL010000043.1:0-1226 GCA_964480325.1 uncultured Candidatus Saccharibacteria bacterium
CAAATAACCCAAGTGGGCCTAGTACCATTTAGTTTGTAAAAACAAAACATCAAAAACAAAAGCCAGCCCGTACGGGCTGGCTTTTGTTTGTTTTGCCAAGATTGCAAATTATATGGATAACTAAAACGAAAGTGATATAATATGAAAATGAAATCTAAAATTAAATTTGCGAAATTTCTTCAAAGTATTTTACCAAAGGTTGCTTTGGTTTTGTTTTTAGGGTTTATGTTCATGACACCTGTGGTTTCCTTGGCTCAGAGTAACAATCCCTCCGGTACTATGAATGGTGCAAAAATTGAGACTCCAAGAGGTGTAGAGAGTAGAGATGGTTTTATAAAAATAATACTTGAAGGTGTAGTAAAAATAGGCATACCACTAATAGTGCTTGCCATAGTATATAGTGGATTCCTTTTTGTCTTTGCTAGGGGTAATGAAACTAAGCTCAAGGAGGCAAAGAATGCTCTAGCATATACCTTAATAGGCGCAGCCGTGGTCTTGGGTTCATGGACACTTGCAATACTAATTTCTGAAACTGTGATTAAAATTGGGTCATAGTTAATAAAATTGGCAAAACTAAAAGCCACTTGCAAAGCAGAGGTGGCTTTTTAGATACACATACGGGGTATCATCCGGCTGGGTGGTCAGCGCTTCTTCCACCATTTCCTTTTAGATTTTTATGATCTTAAAGGAAATTTTCCCATTTATGGGATCTTTCGGATCCCAAAATGAGTAGTTATAATCCCGTAAGGAGTTTACTACTCCCGAAGGGACAAAATTCGTGCCATTTTCGTCTCCCGGGTGGTAGACGAAACTCCCGGGTACGCCCGGGATCGTGTAGCGCAATGAATCATTGGCTACAATCCTAAAACCAGTTTTGAAGAACGGGGCGAGGTTCTTCGTAACTGGAGTTACCTCCATTATCTCAAGAACTGCCGGATTCGCTTCCGGCGCAGCTTTGGGTTGGGTTGTTTCCCCAAAGGTGTTCGGAAAATTGAGCGCCAAGACCCAAAGAATGATTGGTCGCAGCAATAAAAAAAGAAATGCTGCAACCAAGGCCCCAAAGAGCCAACCTCCAATTACATCCCGAAAATAGAACCCAACCCCGATCAAAAGGGCCAGAAACCATTTGTACCCGAGCAGCCCTCCAAAAAAACTGGGGAGGACGAGGCCTTTGCTAAGGACCCACCATGCCACCCCAAAAACCAGGAGTGACCAGAGGATGTTTT
>CAYZOL010000043.1:1236-6443 GCA_964480325.1 uncultured Candidatus Saccharibacteria bacterium
TGTTGGTGGTGGGAATGGACCACCCACCACCACCAGCATTGGACCCGGCGCTGGAGCCGGTTTGCATAGCCCTCAAAAGGATGAATACAATCATCCCCAAGAGAGCTATTCCCAAAAAGGAGATTAGCAACCACCAGTTCATGGCCGACCTCCTTTTTTACCCCAAATTCCAAGAGCGACAGTAAGAGCTTTTTCAAGCCCTGTCGCTTCGGAAGTTTCCATTGCATTAAGCTGTTCTGCGGTATACGCGGCTTCACCCTTTGCAATGGTTTCGTCTGCCTTCTTTTTTGCCTCTGCGTTAATTTGCAGAGTTTTCGCGTTGGCAGACGCTACAGCCTGACCGGCTATCGCATTTTGGAGCGTTGGGTCGCTCAGCGATAGGTCAGGTGCCACGACGGATATCAGTCGCACTCCAGTTTTCTCAATCAGATTGAGCTGTACCAGAGCGTCGACGGTACTTCCGTCGCCACCAGTAGAAAATTTCCAGGCATAAAAAATTCCGTTTTTCTTATCAGTCCTATCTATGGCGACAAGATCGTCGTATTTTTCATAACCTGTCACAAGTGCTGCGAGAGCTGTACCTAGCTCTGCATACAATTGCTCGAAGATTTTTCCATCGAGCGAAATTGCCGCCTTGTACAGGTCCACAACCTCGAATCTGCACTGCAGGTTGAGGTTGACCCAGAACTTTTCGTTTTCCTTTCCGCATTCAAGCCATCCGTACTTGAATTCGAAAGGGAATTCTAGCTGGAACTCATACACTGGTGGCGCGCCCGGCTTCGCGGACCACACAGCGACCAAGCTCTTTGCCTCTCGGTTTTCCGTATAGGAAACCTGGTTGCGAAGAATTGGTAGGGATCTTAGTCTAAGAAACGGGGAGAACCCGATCACGACCAAACCCGTAGATCTGCTCAGCCAGGAATTCACCTGGCGAGCTTCTTTATCTCTTACGACGTAAGTTCTTTTACCTACGCGCAAGAGTACCATCACGACGTTCCGCAACATGTATACGAACATGCCACGGTTCTCCGTGACGCTGACAACCACAGGGTTGCCAGCTAGTATGTTGATACCAAGGACCACCACTGGCAGTCCTAGGATAACAACAATTAAAATCAACCACCCCATTGCTGAGGTAATTGATGTTTTTCCTGTCGCGACCTCGCTGAGCCGCACAGGGGTTTCACCGGCGCCCCGCTGGGGGAGCCAATGATGAAAATATTAGAAATTTTCATTTGTTAGATACAATATCTATTCTGTCCAATAAGTGAAAATCTTTAATTCCATTCTTAAAAATATTGATTTTTCAAGGCACTTGATACTATGCCATTATATCATAAATTAATGCAAAAGTCAATAGGCAAAATACCAAAAAAGCTTTATGATATATGTATATTTTTAACAAATTATAAATCTACCCAATAATATGACAGGAAATCTAAAAGAAGCACCGAAGATGATAGTTCCAAAAAAGAAGGAAGATGATTCTACTCTAACCCCCGTATTACCCAATATTGGTGAAAGATTGGGGGAAATATCTCAACTTCTTGTAGAATTCCAAAAATACAACCTTACGATACCAGACAAAGTTAAGGAATACCAAAACAAACTTAAATCCTTAATCGAACTGGTGCATGCACGCGAGGCACTAACCAATACTCTTTCCGAAATAAAGAAAGAGCCAGAAGGTATTGCGGGGTATATAAACATGACCGGAGACTTGAATTCTCAGCTACTTTTTAAACGGCTTTCTCTTGCAGAGGAACAAAAAAAACAAATAACCGCCTTTGTAGAATTAAATAAAGCGTATAGTAATGCGAAGAAAGGACTTAATCAAAAACAAGAGTCTATTCTTAAAAAAGAGCTCAACCATTTGAAGGAATATGAGGATGAGTTAAGTAGCTTGGTTTTGACTGCGAAAAATGAAAGATATGCAAACGCAGAAAAAGAGTTGGAAGCATTTGAGAGTGAACATGGGTCCACAATGAATTCTCTGCGTATGGAACTTTTAGACCTTGAGAAAGATGACAACATTATGAGTATTATAGATAGCATGCGCACAGAATTAAACAAGCAAAATCAAGAGAAAATACAACAGAAATGCGCAGTTTTTGTCGAAAAGTTGCAAAAAAGACATACTGAAGTGTTGGGCAAACTCAATAAAATCCTGGGCAACGTAAATGATGCTTCTGTAAAGGGAGGAGAAAAAGCAACGAAGAGCGCTTTTAAAATACTGTGTGATTATGCTCCCTCTACTGAAAGTAAAGCAAATAGTTTCTTTGACAAAATGCGTAATAAGTTACGTGATGCAATACTGATGGGCGAGGGCGACATGCAAATAAAAAATCCAAGTGATATAATTCCTTGGGAAGAAACAGGGGAAGCCAAGAAAGGCAATAAGTATAACACTAGAACCAGCGACAGATTATTTTATAGGGAAGCGCTCGATTATTTGAAACTTAATCTGGTGACTCTCAAGAATTTATATAGAAATAATAGTGATACTGGTTTAGCAAAGTTGATTGCAACAGCAGAGAATTTGATTAAAGAGAATAGTGTTATTTTTAGATTGGTCGGTCCGGAGTTTGCCATTAACAAGCATACTGGGCAGACTAAAAGGTCAGATTTTTGGGAAAATTTTGAGCTTAGAGAATTTGCAAACAAGACAGGCATTATCGGAGAAATAAAGAAAACCGCTAAAGCAGAGTTTGAAAAAGCTAAAAAACTAGAGCAAGAAATCAATCAAATTCTAATGAGTGGCGGTATTAAAGTTGAAATCAAGATAACAGATAATTTGACCATATCTGGCGCGGTATTGCTAGAAAAAGTAGAGAGTGAGAAAGGTGGTTACTATAAAATCAAGAAATTATCAAGTAATATACCAAACAAAGCACAATCAGGATTGAATAAAAAACTTGAGGGTTGGTCCAAAAAACACTCTGGCTCATATCTAAATCCGCAAACTACATCATTGCTCACAATGCAGGGATTTCCAGAGTGGCTTCGCAAAGCTAAAGAAAGTTTGGGGGAATGATTTGTTTACCTAAAAGACCAAGAGTTAGGTGCAAGTAGTTAGGTTCTAGCACGCTAGGGATTCGTGAGGACGATTGAGGATACTTCTAGTGAAGGGGAAGTTTGACTTGAAAAGTTGTTTTGATATACTTGAGTTATGTTAACTGATCAAGATATAAACAACTTAACAAATGTTCTCGCTTCGAAAAAAGATGTCCAAGAAATCAAGAGTGATTTAGCTGATTTAAAGGAGCTTGTTCAAGGAGTAATCATTTCAAATGACTCTTTGGCAAAATCTATAAGCGACCTTGTCCTTGAATATGCAGCAATTTCCAAACAACTTACTCGTCATAACTTATGGATAAAACAACTTGCTGAAAAAATAGGTTTGCAGCTAGTTGATTAAACCTTAGCCACTTAGATAAACAAACCATCGTTTACTTTTGTCAAAGTGCAGAATACCTTTATATGATAGCATAAACTTGACAAAAAGTCAAGGTTTACAGTATTGGTTTTAGTGTGTAGAATATACGCATGTCCAAAGAAGAAATTTTAGAAAAAATCAAAAAAGAAAAGCCATTTTTAAAAGAAAAATTTCATGTTTCTGAGATTGGTCTTTTTGGATCGTATGCCCGCGGAGATGATACTTTTTTGTCCGATGTGGATATATTGTATGATATCGATGACAAAGATAAGATCTTCTCACTTTTTGATCTTGTAGATCTAAAATCTTATTTAGAAAATCTTTTGAAACGAACTGTGGATATTGTTGATAAAAAACGGATAAAGCCCTTTCTAAAAGAGGGAATATTAAAAGAGTTAGTAATAATATAATGGAACGAACACTTAAACAATTTCAAGCAGATATACTAATGGCCTGTGATAAAATTGCGGAATATGTGGAGGGTTATGACTTTAAATCTTTTGCAAAAGATGCTAAAACTATTGATGCGGTTATGATGGAACTTATAGTGATTGGTGAGGCGAGTACTCATTTTTCAACTGAAATACGTGAACGCAATCCGGAAATCAGATGGACTTCAGTCGTTGGGCTTCGTAATTTTGTTGCTCATGAATATTTTGAAATCGACCCAAAGAAAATATGGGACACAATCACGGTGCATGTGCCAAAGTTGAAAGAGCAAATACAAAAACTTTACTTAGACTAATAACATAAAATCCACCAAGTTTGGTGGATTTTATGTTATTAGTTAGTAAATTAATTTTTAACTATTAAGCATGTTTTAGGGGTACACTTCTTTCTTTATCTGTAATGTATAGCTTCCTCCAAAGTACCACACCCATGAGTATCATTACAAAGAGTAGTACCCATCCTAGGACATTTTGGGGCATGAAGTTCTCTACTCCAAAGAATGCGTTTGCGGTTAGTTCCTTGCCACCAGATCCGCTACTATCACTTACATCAGTTGCTGAGGCAAAGGTGCTAGTGTCAGCGCAGGCTACTTCTGTAGGGGCAGGTTTTGCAACTGCTACTTTCTTAACTGGGGCCTTCTTGGCTACTACCTTTGTAGTGCTTGCTCCTGCTACTGTGCCAGTGTTTACGGTGAAGGTAGCTGCATTGGAGAACTTTCCGCCATCAGGGCTAGGGTTCACTACTGTTACTAGGTATTTGCCCGGTATTGCTATGTCAGAGCCATTTAGCTGCATCAATAGGTGAGTAGAGTCTATAAAGGTTGTTGGCCTGTCAGAACTATTCCATCTTGATATTGAGCTAGGGATAAATCCTGAGCCTATCACGGTTACTGTTCTTAGGTTTGAGTTAACGTTGGTAGAGCTAGGTGATAGTGAAAATATGACAGGGGATGGGGTAGCGTCTACAACCACCTTTGGTGCTGGGGGTTGGCAACCATCACAATACTCATAAGATGCTGGAGTTACATAAGCGCTTGCGCTAAACGCTGCGCCCATAAACACAAACAATCCCAATACTTTCAAACCAAATATTAAGTTGTTTTTTATGTTAGTCATGCCAATAGTATAGCATACTATAACATAAATGTCAAGTGTCCGGAGTGGGGGTCGGCTACCACGTAGCCAGGTGATTTTCGGCCTCATGTATTCGGCATCGAAAATCCTTTCCACCCACCCGAAAGCAAATAAATTCGCTTTCTTCCTTGCTGTGCCCGGAGTGGGGGTCGAACCCACATCCCTTGCGAGACACGATTTTAAGTCGT
>CAYZOL010000044.1:0-5944 GCA_964480325.1 uncultured Candidatus Saccharibacteria bacterium
AACAGTGTACAATTCAATTTTGCTATTTAGTTTACCCATATTATCTTTTTGCCAAATTTTTTGATTTTTCATGTTATTTTTTTTCATTAAGTAACCACCAAAGCATTCCTTTTTCTGTGTGTAGTCTATTTTCTGCTTGCTGGAAAATTACAGAATTAGGGTGGTCTATAGCATCACGGTTAATTTCGTATCCATCATGGCAAGGCATGCAATGCATTATCTTAGCCTTACAGCCGTACTTTTCTAAAAGTTTTTTTGAGAGTTGAAATGGCGCAAGCAGTGATTTTCTTTTTTCAAATTCCTCAAGAAACTCTTCTCTAATTTGCCCATTTTCGAAAAACTCCATATTAAGCCAAGTATCAGTGTGTATATAATCAGCACCCACCAAAGCTTCTTTTAGATCGAGAGTTCTATGAACAAATTCACTTTCTGTAAATATCTTTTTTAACTCCTCTTCTTCACTATCAGGGTCTAAAAGAGGGGAGGCGATATAGACATGAATACCGAGTTTTGCGCAAGTCAAGACTAAAGTATTACTTACGTTGTTCTCGATCCCAAGCCAGACAACTTTCCCAATCTTATCAACCCCACCAGATATTTCAGCCATAGTAAAGATGTCAGAGAGGGCTTGGGATGGGTGATATTTATTACTGCATCCGTCTATCACTGGCACAAGATTTTGAGAAGTAGCTGTATTTACTTTTTCGTAGTTCAATGCTCTATACATAAGTAAATCGCAGTATTGCATCACTGTTTTTATTTCATCACCGAAGTTTGCTATAGAAAAGTTGCTTTGATTCATGTTCATGTATGCCGGGTATGCGCCAAGCTCCAGTGCTGCATACCAAAATGAAAGCATTGTTCTAGTTGAAGTTTTTTCGAAAAGCAAAGTTACTTTTTTACCAATGCATGGATTTATGCCAAGTTCCGGAAAAGTTTCTAAATTTTTTGGATTATCTTTTAGAATCTTTGCAATTTTAAGGATTTCCAGCAAGTCTTCTTTAGACTGTTCTTTGAGCGATATTAAGTGTTTCATATTTTTTATTAGTTTTTTTCGACCTTTAATAATAAAACAAAAGCGACCTCTGTCTTGAAGTCGCTTTTGAACATTTATTGTTTTTAGAGTTTATAGTTATCTTTAACAAACACTCTGAAGCGACCTCAAGGTTTTTGAAGTTGCTCGTCGTGATATTAAATTTAAAACTATATTTTTCATTACGAGTGTAATAGTACTTTTTTGAATTATTTTGTCAATAAAAATTTGTGTGGATAAATAAAATTGCTCCCGCGCACCGAAGGCGGGAGCAAATTTTTGAGTGGTGCTGGTCTATTAAAATGGCCAGCGACTTTTATTTTTTGTTCCTTTTTTATCCCAGGCACGATCATCTTCTTCCTGGTTATCTACCTCCACATCATTGCTCACATTATTCTGTGATTGTTGAGTGTTGGTATTTGTATTAGGACTACAAAAAAACAAAAGTACACACACAATGGCGAGCAAACAATAAACAATTGTCATTTTGTGCAAATAAAATGAATGAACAAGTTTTCAGGCGATTCAATTCAATAACTGGAATTGAGATCGCTTCTGAATGTTTGTCTTAATTTTTGGAGAAATATATTTAAACGCTCTGAAGCAACCTCAAGTTATTTGAGTTTGCCCGACGTCGGAGAGATATTAAGCTGGCTGTTATATCGAAAGTCACGATAAGAATATACGATTTATCTGTACAAATGTAAATACAAAAATGTGGATAACCCAGTAGTGAATTTTGATGATGTGCAAAGCACGCTCTAAAAGAGCTTCATCAAAATCTACTATTGGGATAACCTTACTTCTGATTTTCCAAGAATTTAGCTATTTTTTTGCCATCCCTAGCTAGCCATAGGATGTTTGATTCCATTTTTTCGATGGCTTGGGTTATCGAGCGTTCGGCGCCGGGGGCTTTGCGACTGACGAAGAACTTTTTGAAAGCCCTTAGGTGCTTTTTCTCTGCGCTACCACTGATGGCTTTAACCATGCGTGAAAGAGTGTAGCCTCCTTGGCCATAACGTTCAAGGATCGTTTTCCAATGCATACGCATGGCTTTAAACCAGATGTCGCGCCCCATGGGGTTGCCAGCCAAGGCCGCTAAAAATCGCTCAGTATCCTGAATTCGCACATGACTTGAGAAGGCAAAGTCTACAACGTCGCATAAAATCTTTGGGTTTTTGAATTCGCACATGGCATAACCGATGCGATTTTTTTCCTCATGGAGTGTTTCTTTTTGGTACATGGCTTTGAGTGCTTTATATTCTTTCTGGCCTCCATGGTTTGCTACTACCGCATAGATAGCACCACGAATGTCTGGGTTGATATGTTTTTTAGCTTGAATCATGGCAAACCTACTGCGAGCTTCTTTGATGACAGATTTATCGCCCGCTAATCCCAAACGAGCAATCAGGAGCGAGCGTAAGAGAGTGTCGGTATGTGTGTCAGATTCTTTTTTATCCCAGCCTAACCTTTCAAAAGCACCAGTAAATATTTGCAGAGTAAATTTGTTCAAGAATTCCTCGCTTTTGGTTTTGGCCAATAGGTCACCCAGCCGGCCCAGACCACTAGCTATTTCACTCCACACAGTATAATTATTTTCGTTCTTGTAGGCATCCAAAAATTCTAGAGCCAAAGTAGTAGATATTTCACCAGCTTCGGCTAGGGCAAACAAATCACGAACTAAGCCTAGTCTGTCAACGGCAGGCAGAGTTTGATGTAAAACTGGGTTTTTCAACCTCATAAGCAAACCATGGTCATAGGCCGTACGATAAAAACCAGTTTCATTGGTATTTATTTTAAACCACTCATCACTGGCTTGAATGTTGGTAGATTTTTTGGTCAGCAACATTTTTTCATTCAGTGATTCACCGTATATAGAAATGGGCACTTGCCATAGAGTTAGGTCTTTGGTTTTTCTTTTGGAAATAGGGCTCGAGAAAAATCTACTTTGTGCGATCCTTATTTTTTCTTTATTTTTAGAATCTTGCCCAACTTCAAGCACCGGGTAACCACCACGACTTGTCCAATTTTGCATTACCTTAGCGACTGGTTTTTTGGCTACTTTTTCAAAGGATTGCCATAGGTGTAATGTCTCGGTATTTTTATAACTATGCTTCTTTAGATAGTGGCGCAAGCCATCACGAAAGTTTTCTTCACCCAAGTATTCAGCGAGCATGCGTATTACCGAAGCCCCTTTTGAATACGAAACAGCGTCAAAAATTTCACCAATTTCATCGGGGTGGTGCACTTCAACTTCTATGGGATGAGTGCTCTTTAGTGCATCTAGCCTTAGTGCCACACCTAGATCGTGGGTAGCAAACTGGGTCCAAATATCCCAGTGTGGGAAAAGCTTATCAACTGCGAGGTACTCGATATACGAAGCAAAACCTTCATTGAGCCATAGGTGCGTCCACCATTCCATGGTGACCAAGTTGCCAAACCACTGATGGGCTAATTCATGAGCGATAACCAATGCAACCCACTGGCGTGTCGAGGTAGAAGAATGCTCTTCATCAACCAAAAGCATAGATTCGCGATAGGTTATAGCACCCCAGTTTTCCATCGCTCCAGCTGAGAAATCAGGGATGGCTATCATATCAAGGGTATTCAGTGGGTACTTGATATCAAAATATTCTTCATAAAACTCTAGAACTTTGACCGTGGTGTCGAGGGCAAAATCGGCCTGATGAATTTTACCCGGGGTAGTGTACACTCGAACCAGCACGCCACCTTTAGATTTCTTTTCTATGTATTCAAAATCTCCCACAATGAAGGCAAGTAGATAAGTGGACATCTTTGGACTTGGGGCAAACTTCACGACCTCAAAACCCGCCTCATGTTCTACTTTCGAAACTGGCAAAGTGTTCGATATGGCGGTTTTACCCTTGGGTATAACGAGCGATACATGGAACACTGCTTTGTGTGCTGGTTCGTCAAAGCAAGGGAACGCTCGGCGGGCATCTGTGGATTCGAATTGCGTAGTGGCCATGTTGTGCACCTTGCCTTCGTAGACATAAGAACTCCTATAAAATCCTCGCATTTTGTCGTTAAGGATGCCTTTGAAAGTTATAGCGAGTTTTGTCTTGCCTTTTGGCAATACTTTTGGAAAGGTAAAGGTAACAGTCTCTGCCTTTGTGTTATAACTTATCTTCGCAAACAACTTGGTAATCTGATTACCAAGTTGTTTGCTTGCGACATAAGCTGTACTTACTTCTATTTCTTTAGCATGCAGGGTGAGGGTATTAGTTTGTTTTTGAAGGGATATAGTAATAGTCTCGAGCCCTTCAAAAGTGAAGTTCTCAAGGTCAGGATGAAGCTGTATGTCGTACTCTACTGGCACCACATCCTTAGATAATCGCACATTTTTTGGTTTTGCTTTTTTAGATTTTATCACTTAATTAAATATCTTCTGTTGTGCCCAAAGAATCGCGAATGTCATTCAACTCACTATTTATGCTATTTCTTTGTTTTAGTGCTTGTTGATACAAATCTTCAGTTTCGTCAAAGATTTCGGCTTTATCTGCCACAGTATCTTTACCATCTTGATCTTTTTGCTGCTTTTTAAGTATTTCCCGGGTTTGGTTAGCCAAATCAGCTTTTTTTTCCTCAAGTTGCTGTCTTCTATTTAGTAATTCAGTTATGCTTTTCATAGCATATATATTATCATAAGATTTATTATCATGGTAGTATAGAAAAATGATGCCTACTGTCTACAACATTAAAACCGAGGCCTTTGAGGGGCCGTTTCATTTACTTTTGAGCCTTATTGAGGATCGGAAGCTTTTTATTAATGACATTTCACTTTCACAAGTAACCGAGGATTACCTCAAGTTTATTGGCAAGATATCCGAGCACAATAAAGAAGAAATTAATGAATTAGCAGAAGGCGTAAGTGGAGAGTTCACGAGTGAACAAATAGCAAATTTCATAGTTGTAGCTGCTACTTTAATACTAATAAAGTCAAAATCGCTTTTACCTAATTTGAATCTAACCAACGAAGAACAGACAGATATTTCTACACTGGAAAGCAGGTTGAAGCAATATGAAATGTTTTCACGCTTGTCTTTGCATATTGAGGAGAATTTTGGAAAAAATATTATCTTTACCCCCCTTGATCACAAAAAAAGGTCCGTGGTTTTTCTCCCAGATGACAAAATCACAAAGGAAAGCCTTATGACCTTTGCACATAATGCATTAGGTAGACTCCCTAAAAAACAGATGATGCCCGAGGTAGAGGTAAGAAAAGTTATCAGCCTTGAAGAAATGATCGACAAATTGGCAGTAAGGATCCAAGATTCACTAAGTATTAACTTCAAAGACTTTGCAGGAAGCGCAAAAACAAAGGAAGAGAGGGTGGTTGTAATTGTTTCATTTCTTGCTATGCTTGAACTTGTCAGACAAGGAATACTTTCAGTCGCTCAGGAAAACAATTTTGAGGATATGATCATTCAAAAAAGAGAGGACGAGCAAGTACCAGAAACTCAAGAAGTAGATGAGGGAGAAAATAAGAAAAGAATAAAAATGAGTAGTATATAAAAATGGATAATTTAGATAAAAAAATTGAAGCAGTGCTTTTTTGGAAAAATGAGCCGGTAACTATCAAAAAACTTTGTGAAGTTCTAGCCTGCAATGATGAGGAACTCAGGAATGCAATACTACGACTCAAGGATAGCTTGTCGAGTAGGGGTATTGTATTACTTGAGCATGCTGGAGAGCTTATACTAGGCACATCGCCTGAGTTTTCATTGCTTATTGAAGATCTTCATAAGGAGGAGCTAAACAAAGAGCTTTCAAAGGCTAGCTTGGAAACCTTGTCCATTATTGTGTACAAAAACGGCGCAAGTAGGGGAGAGATAGACTACATTCGAGGAGTCAACTCTAGTTTCATTTTAAGAGCGCTTTCCGTAAGAG
>CAYZOL010000044.1:5954-6170 GCA_964480325.1 uncultured Candidatus Saccharibacteria bacterium
AAATACATTTATAAACCAAGTTTTGATTTGCTTACATTTTTAGGGGTGAAGTCTGTAGAGGAAATGCCTGACTATTTGCAGATAGTTCAAAGTATTAACGAGAACACAGATTCATTAAATGAAATCTTAAAAGAATCTCAAGACACAGAAGAACAATGATACTAACTAAACACCACAAAGGCTTGATACTGGCAGTATTAATTTTGACATTATTTG
>CAYZOL010000045.1:0-6140 GCA_964480325.1 uncultured Candidatus Saccharibacteria bacterium
TGGAGTTTAACATTGTGGAATCAAGCGATGACCCTAAGCTTGCTTTTTTCAACTTACTCCAGGCGGTAGACGGATACATACAATCGGCTAAAAAAATAAAAGGTTCTAGATTTAATTCTCTAAACCAAACTCCTGATCCTGAATATGAAAAATTATGGTCAATTCTGCATTCTCCAAAACCAGTTAAATCTCCTTATCTAGTAAACATGTACGGATTTTCAAAAGTGTAATTCTATGCCGAACAGATTGTTCAACTGGACATTCAAAGAGGTAGAATCTTTTCTAAAAGAAAAAGGATTTAAGTTAAATTATACAAATGCTAGCCATTACTATTATGTTGGTCACAAAAACGGAATTCTGAGAAATGTCTGTGTTCCTTTTCACGCTAAAAAATCAATTAAACCAAGAACAATGAAAGGTATTATTTTGCAATCAGGGATAGAACAGAAAAAGTGGTTTAATAACTGAAGTATTTATAATGTAGTAAAATAAAAACTCCCGACGGGAGTTTTTATTTTACTATTGATATTTTCTTTTTACGATTCAATAATCTTAGATTTCACCATTTTGAGCATACTGCCAAATGTGCCGAGGTAGAACGCGCAGAGTACAAGCCAGCCCAAGACTGGTATAAGTCCAAGGATCATACCGGCCAGAGCTCCCCAGAGAATTGTCTTCCAAGTCACATTCTCACCTGTGAATCCTTCAGTCATTTCTGCTACTACGCTACCTTTCTTTCTCTTACTTAACCAATGCTCCACAAAGTGTCCGAGAGTCATCATTGAAAATACCGCACAGAGCATAAGGGCAAAAATATACCAGAAAAGAAGAATAATCCCAAGAATAGATCCGACAAATGTAACCATGAGCATGATTGAAAGAATTGGTATGACCACCATTGCCACAAAGCCCATGCCTACGTTGTGCCAGAATTTTTCCTTAACCGAAAGTACTACATGATTTACACGTGCTCGCATAAGCCATAGTAGTACGAGTCCTGCAACAAGTAGCATAAGAGTTTTCATAAAGGAAAAACCAATGAACATATTTCCACCATTGTTATTTCTGTAGCCAGCAGGCCGTTCCACTTTGGTTATTGTGCCAACTTGTGCCCCTGACTCTATGACCGGGTCTTTCACTCCACAGTAGCTTATTGCACCAAGCACTACAGCCTGAGGCCCAAATGTGAGCTTTTCATCAACTTGCGCATCTACCATCCCACCGACAGAGCTATTTATGTAAATTTCTCCACCAGCAACCTTTAGATTGCCAGTTACAGGTGAAGTTATATTTACCACTCCACCTGCAACCCATAAGTCACCCCCTACACTTGCATTTGCTCCAAGCGACACTGTGCCACCAGCTACCAGTAGGTCACCAGCAATAGGGGCATTAATTATGACATTACCACCTGCAATTCTAGCATCACCATTAACAGGGGATGAAACTGTAATATTTCCTCCCACTGCAAAAAGGTCATCCTCCACGGAGCCTGCAATATTTACACTACCACCGGCTGAAAACAAATCCCCAAGAATGTCTTTGCTTACAATTACTGACCCACCACCAACGTATAAGTTCCTGTATTCCTCTTGGCCACTTACGACCACATTGCCACCATCTGTTTTGTTTTTTGGCAGATAGTCAGCCGCAAAGCTGTAAGAAAAAGACAAGGAGAGTGCAAGCGCAAACAAGAACACAAAAAATAGTTTCTTTTTCATAATAGTTTATATTAGTTAATAATACATTACTTGTAATACAAGTATTATATCAAATGTTTTTAGGTTGTTCTAGAGATTAGTTACTTTGCTTTGAAAGTAAAAGAAACAAATAACCATTCCATAAAGATATAAGCCCAAGCAATAAAACAAAAGATGAAAATGCATAGGTAATAATACCCAAGTTAAGAGCAGTAGTTAGCGCTGTGGCTGTTACCCATATATTACGTGCTGTATTCTCAATCAAGACAGGATTGCCATTTGAATCAATTACAGGATTGCCTGAGTCATCGATTTTTACAATTTGACGAGGCATTTCAGCATATGTTTGTCCACCGGTTGATTTTAGTACATGTTCACGGATAATATCTGCCTGTGACTTTAACGTTCTTGGACCACTTACTGGCTTGTTAGGTAAAGAAGCATCACTAGGAGTTACAATCTTTTCCCTAGTAACATTTTTGTGGGTAAATGCTATACCCCAAACGCCACCTAAAACTAATATAACACCAACTATAAATGCAAAATACGAGGACAATTTATATATTTTTTTCATAAATTTATCTGACCTAATTCAACTAATTATTATTAATAATTTATTTTTTCATTGCGAGCTTGTGTAATATTCTACACGGCTCAACAATTCTTGGATCTATTATATTATAATATCCGCTTTGACCGTTACGTCTAACTGTTACTAACTTTGCATGTCGGAGTAGCGCCAAGTGTTGCGACACATTTGCTTTTGGCACACCTAAAGTTTTTATGAGTTGGTCTACAGACATTTCTTGTTCACGAAGTAAGTTCAAAATCTCCAATCTTTTTGGATTTGAAAGTATTTTATAAGTTTCTGCATTTCTTTGATATGCGGATCTTGGAAGGGGTTGTTTTATTTTCATTTTGTAAAATTTATGTAATTTTTATGACAAACGATCTTAACTGTTTTTGCTGCTTGCCATTAATTATGCAGCAATATTTGTCTTAATGCAATTAATTACTGATAATTTGGCGGGCGCTCGGTGTGTCCGCTTTGATAATTGGCAAACCTTGCTAATGCATAATACAAACTCGAGAGTCTGTTTAAATACTTTAAGGCATGCTCATCTATTTCTTTTATCTTTGCCTCCTTAAGGCTTACTAGCCCTCGCTCAGTGCGTCTAGCTATCGCACGAAGCACATCAAGATAACTTCCTGCTTCACTGCCACCTGGAACAACAAATGAGGTGATAGGAGGAAGTACAGTCTCTACTTCATAAATTATTTTTTCTAAATACTCGGTGTGCTCCTCGTTTAATTTCATGTCCGAACCTGCAAGCATTGCCTGGATTATAAATAAATCCTGCTGAGTCTTCTCAAGAATTTTTTCATACGGGATTTTTTCCGTGCCGGTTGGCAAATATAGTTTTTCTTTAGAGACAAGTGCCTTCGCAAATCAGACAGAGGAGTTTAATTCATCGACAGTACCTAAAACTTCAAAAATCTTCTCACCTTTACTTAGGCGTATCCCAGGAGGGCAGTCGAATAATTTTGTTGTACCACCATCACCCTTTTTTGTGTAAAGCATTTTGTTTTAAACTTCACAAAGTCCTGCTACGCAGGCAAGCTCTTTTTTAACTTCAGTCTCATCCTCTTTCTCATAGGTGACTATTTTAGAAAAGTCTAAATGTCCAAACGAACGGACCATTTCCTCATATTTCTCCTTGTCGATTGTTTCATATGGGGCTAACTGGTAGACATGGTTTGATCGAGGGAGGAATGAAAGCCCTCCAACGATTTCCCAATTTTCATGTATCCAATGCGCCACTTTAAGCCATTCGTCCTCGCCGACAGAGATAGTGACTGACGGGTTATGTTCAGTAAAATTCATTTTTACTATTTTCCAATGCTCAAGCTGTGCAATTGCATCTAGATCATTTTTGCAGATTGCGCCATCTGGTGCTTTGACTGGAAACTCTAGCACATAGGTGCTGGCATTTTCTAGACTTTGTCCTACTTCGGGGAAGTACGGTACGCCTTGATCCTTCAGCATTTTGAAAAGGGTGTCCGTGGCGGAAATACGAATACGTCTGATGTAGTAAGGCGCATGACGAGGGTGCATACCTGAAGCGCAGTCGACTGTCTGAGATACAGTGCCGGAAGGCTTTACACAGGTAATACAGGTTGAAGCTCCAATGCCGAATTTTTTAGCATATTCTTTATTTACTTTTACTGCATAGTCTTTCATTTTTACTAGAACCTCCGGATCTCGCACCAAAGCACAATCCCACTGACCAGTAATTGATACACCCAAGAGTCTTTCCTTTTCACAGTTTGTTTTCCATTCTTTAGAAAGGTATGGGAAGTAGGTGAGTGAGGATTGATAGGTGCCTAAAATAGTTGCGATACGAATTTTCTCTAGCAATGTTTCCTCTGTATCTTCTGCTCTGGCTACTACCTCAGATAGGTTACAAAATTGCTTTGATTGTAAAATTATTTCTCCACACGGGTTTGTGCCCCAAGATGGATAAACACCATCTTTCCACTGAGTGAGTCTTCTTTTTGGCAAAGTCTTTTCTAAGCCTCCACGGTTAAATATTCCACGTTCACCTGAGCCACTTTTAACCAAGGCAATCCACTCATCTAGAAACTCCGTAACACTGGGCTTTGAGGTATAAACCGCCGAATTATTTGCCAGCATTCTTTGTGCTTCATTTAAGTAAAACTGTCCTTTTTTTGAATCACGAATTGCTTCGTCGTCGAGGTCCGATAGGGAAATCATTGCACTCCTCCTGACCCCACCAGCTACCACGCATTCACCGATTTTACAGATTATGTCGTGTGCATCTAGGTTGGTTAGGTGCCTACCTGCTCGGCGCAAAATACGTTCACGAGAGAAATCAAGGAGCGCCCTAAGCGGTTCCGGACCAGAGCTCTTGCCTCCCATTGTTTTTAGGCGTGAGCCAGCCGGTCGAACCCGAGAATAGTCAAACATTATGTCGTTGCCATCAAACCATGTTTTAAGTCCCAAAGCAAAAGCATCCGCCCAGCCTTCCTTTGAATCAGGCACAACGTAGGTCGAAACTATCTTTCCTGTTTGTTTTTTTATCTGTGGAAGGGCCTGAATATTTTCACTCTCTACTGACCAGCCTACACCTGTGCCACACATGGAGACATACATTATTTCAGCAAAGTCTTGAAAGCTTTTTGGTGCAATAAACGAGCAATTGTAGGCGCAGATATTTGTCTTTCTTGCTGCAGGGCCTGCAAACTGGAGTAATCGCATTGAGGGCATTGCCTGTTGGTTCAATATTGCTTCGCGAATTTCACTACACTCCTTTTCAGAGAGTTTACCATTAAGATTTTCACGCATGAACTCCATGTATCGGTTCACAGTTTCAATCCAAGTCTCGCGTCTTTTTTCTTCATCAATCCACTTTGCATAGGTTCGATAATATACGAATTCAGCTAGCGGATTTTTAAAATATTTTTTGCTTTCTAAAACCAAGTTTCTTACTTGTTCGGGTACTAGGCCTACCTTTTTACGAATTTCTTCTCTTTTTTCGCGGTAGAGCATATAGGACTTGGCTGTTTCCATAAAGTTTGATTTGACCAAAGAGTTCTCAACGATATCTTGGATTTGCTCGACATGAGGCATAAAACTTTTTTTGTTATCCTTTTTGAGTTTCAGAAGTGAATCAAGGACAGAGCTTTTTACTTTTTCTACATCTACTTCATTGCCTTCATTAACACTTTGCATAGCGCGAAAAATTGCTCGGCTGATTCTTTTTTCATCAAATGGCACCACCTCGCCATTTCTTTTGATTATGCTTTCAAATACCCTGACCATTTTATTTTTTCTCATAGTGCTTTTTTGGGGCTAAATAGATTTGTAATATAACTTACCTCTAGTTTTTTGTTTTCAATTACAAACCTATAGAGCGCTGGAGAAAGGACAATAGCGAAGGCCACGTTCCCCAACAAGTGCCATAAGGTAAAAGGTATCTGCCCAGTCAGAGCCTCCATAAAAGGCTGATTAAAAAATAACGGACCAATGGAAAGTCCAGTAACCCCGTCATATGCGAGCGTACCCACGACTGCAAATTTTGCATAATTCATAGATGAGTTTTTCCTATTTTTAAAATAATAGCCCGCCCAAAGTGCCAAAAGACCATATGCTAATGCAGTAATAAATGTCCACATTCCTACTTTGTTCACCAAGAGGTCAAAAAGTACAATACTTAAAAAAGCAAAAGAAAACCCTGCAATCTTCCCATATGCTTTGGAAAAAGGCATGCTGGTGGCTAAAATTGGCTCTATGTTAGGCGGACGAAAGGGGATAAGGCGGATCAGTAGGCAAGAAATAAAGCAGACAATATATTTGAACCAATTTTGCGTGTATTTATTCATCTATTTTGATACATAAGAGGGGACAAAAATTACCCT
>CAYZOL010000046.1:0-6120 GCA_964480325.1 uncultured Candidatus Saccharibacteria bacterium
TACCTACATTTCATGGGATGATCCAAATGACACTTCTAAGGAAGCCGAACGACTAATAATCCAAGCAAATCGGATTAAACTCAAAAAAAAGTAATAGCTAGAGAAACGTACGCATATACATGACAGCAGCGGGCGTTTAGGACTAATTATCGTTTACTCTATAACCACCGGTATGTAGATGCTTTTGTCGTTTTTTGCTATGCCAGAAGCGTTGTCATTTTTTATTTCTATATATGCCTGACCTGAAGTAAGCCCAGAAAAATCAAGATTCCCTTCAAAGGTTACTGGGCCTGCGGTCATCCAGTCAGTCATGGCTATACCATTGCTTTGTTTTAGTAATTTTTTATTGCTGTCTAAGATATTAACCAATATGTTTGCTTCAAAAAAATATCCTCCTTTAACCTCACCTCGGTAGGCTACAATACCATTTACCTTACTCCCCGGCTCAACCGAAAAGGAGACCAAGTTATCCTTGTCTCCCGAAACACCATTACCTAAGTTTACTGATTGTAATACTCTTGATGTATCAATGGGCGCTTGTTTTTGTAGCGCAACAACAAAACCAATGGCAAAAGAAATAAATATTAAGGCCAAGAAAAATTTTCCGCTATGCATAAAATTTAAAACTTAACTTCAACTGGGTTTTGAGCGGCGTCATTATCGGGGATATCAAAAAATTCCATCTTTGAAAACTTAAACATATTTGCAATTATATTTCCTGGAAACTGATCTACCGATGTGTTCAAGTCACGAACATTTGTATTGTAAAACCTGCGTGCTGCTTGGATCTTGTTTTCTGTGTCAGAAAGCTCCCTTTGGAGTTCGATGAAATTTGTGTTCGCCTTTAACTCTGGGTAAGCCTCTGCAATACCAAAAAGTCCAGTTACCGCTTGACCAAGCATTGCCTCTGATTTTGCATGCTCCCCTACTGTTTTTGCACCCATAGCCGCGGCACGAGCCTGTGTAACTTTCTCAAATGCAGTTGATTCATGAGTAGCATAACCTTTCACAGAGTTTACTAAATTTGGAATAAGGTCATAACGCCTTTTTAACTGTACCTCAATATCTGACCAAGCTTCCTTGGTCCTGTTGACTAGTGCGACAAACTTGTTATAAACAAAAACAATCCAAACCACTAAAACAGCTAAAACTATAAGGATATATTTCATAATACTAGAAGTTATACTAATACACTAAATACTAGTTAACCTTAATTAATGTTTGTAATAACACGGCACGATCCCCCATAATAGCTTAATGCAGGGCTCACTCATATTATATCACAATTTGATATATTTACTTCTTTTTAGTCTGTATCTCTTGGGCAAGCACCAAAAGTGGAGAAGCTAAGAATATTGATGAATATGTTCCGAAGAACATTCCAGCAGTTAGCATAAGAGCAAAATATTTTATAGAGTCAGGTCCAAAGAACACAAGAGCTAGCAGTACCAAAATTACAGTCAAGGAGGTGGCGATAGAACGGGCAAATGATTGTTTCAAGCTTTTACCCACAACTTCACCAAAGTTTACTTTGCTTACCTTTGTCAGATCATTCAAATTTTCTCTGATACGATCGAAGATAACAATAGTATCTGAAACAGAAAGCCCAAGGATGGTCAAGACCGCCACTACAAAGAGAGTGTCGAGCTCAGCACCATAATAATGAGACAACACAGCAAACATGCCAACTGGAATCAATACATCGTGAAGTAAAGATACTATTGCAATGAAACCGTACTTCCATGAGGATACTATCTTTGATACTCCCCTAAAAGCAAAAGCGATGAAACAAATAATAGCTAAAGACACAAGCACCACAGCCACGATAGCTTTACGTGTAAGCTCTTTACCTACTGTTGGACCAATGGAATTAAATCCAATTTCCTTCATTTGGACACTACCATTACTGGACAAGACTGTGAGCAATTTAACATGACCTTCGTCATTCAGGTCCTCTGATTTTATGATATAACCCTTCTCCCCTGTAGGCTGAACAAGCACAGAAGAAAATCCAGATTGTTTTAGTAAATCAGTCAAATCACTTTGAGTAGGCCTTTCAGCAAAATATTCTACTTCTGTAATTGCCCCTCCTTTGAAATCAATTCCTGGCTTTAGCCCAAAGACAACAATTGAAGCGATAGAAAGTAATACTAATACTAGTGAGATACCAATAAATATTTTTTTGTTTTTTATTATGAACATAATTATTTAGAAATTACTTACTTAGACCACTTGAAAACAAAAATCTTGTAAACTTGCTCTCTTTAACGAAGGACAACGATTTTAAGAATATTCTAGAAATTGTTATCGCTGAAAACATGGATACGAGCACGCCCATTCCTAAAGTAAGTGCAAAGCCCTTTATAAGTGAAGTACCAAACCAAAATAATATTATCGCAGTAATAATACTAGAAGTATTGGAATCACGTATTGAGGACCATGCACGAGAAAATCCAGCAGAAACTGAATCAGAAATAGTGCGCCCCAGACGAAGCTCTTCTTTTACTCTTTCAAAGACAAGCACATTAGCGTCTACTGCTATGCCCATAGAGATGATAAACCCCGCGATTCCGGCCGCGGTTAGTGTAACTGGAATTAATTTAAATAATGCAAGCATGATTACAACAAAGATACTCAAGGACACTACCGCCACAAGCCCAGGCAATCGATACCAAAGTATCAAAAACAAAGCTACTAACAAAAATCCAATAATGCCTGCCTTAACCCCGGCGTTGGTAGCGCTTACTCCTAATGTTGCTCCTATGGTTTGTTTGGAAAGTAATGATATTGGTACTGGTAGCGCTCCAGAGTTTAACCGTCCAACTAACTGCTTTGCCTCAGTTGGCGTAAATGAGCCTGAGATGACTGCCTGCCCTGCTGTAATTTCCTCTCTAACTACTGGAGTAGAGATAGGCGCACCATCCAAATAAATTGCAACCATTTTGCCAATGTTTGCTTTGGTTATCTCCGCAAAAAGTTTTGTACCTGTGTCATCAAATTGCAAACTTACTTTTGGCTCTCTTGTATTTTGATCAAATTCAAGAGTAGCTTTTTCCAAATATCTACCAGTTAGTTCAGTAGGTACAAATTGACTACCCATATCCAAATTTAATTGTCCATTTTCATCAACCTTCAATTCTTGTGGTTCATCTTTGTTTCTTTCTATTTTAAATTCCAAAAGTGGAGTTTGACCTATCATTGCGGTCGCTTTATCTACATCCGTTACTCCAGGAAGATCCACAATAAGCTGTTCCCCACCTCCTGAAATAAGGCTACTTCCTTGTACTTGCACTATAGGCTCAGATACACCAAAGAGGTTCACCCTACGTTCAATAACATCCCTCAGTGCATTCATCGAGTCAGATATTTCCCCTTTTGCAACACCACTAACATCCGCCTTATAAATAAGATGGCTGCCGCCAGAAAGGTCAAGACCGAGACGGAATTGGTGATTTTGAAAAAACGGCTTTTCCTGACCAAAATTCTTGTTTAGCTTATATTCTGACTTATAAACAAAAAGACCAACTCCTACAGCCAGAACAAGTATTATTAACGATAAGATTATTTTTTTAAGCATTTTCCGCACCTACCCTCCAAAAAACTAAAGCTTTGGAATGTAAATATAATGCCTATTCTATACTTTTTTTCTAAATATGCAAGAAAACATTATATGACAAACAAAATTAGGATTATAGACCCAACTATTACCCGATACCATCCAAATATCGAAAAAGTGTGATTTTTTATGTAGTTTATAAGCCACTTAACAGAGAACAGGGCTACCAAAAATGAAACAAGAAAACCAAGTGCTATGGTACCCCACTCATTGACACCAAAAGCAAAGCCCGACTTGTAAACATCATAAACAGTCGCAGCGAGCATTGTGGGCACTGCAAGCAAAAAAGAAAACTCAGTAATTGCTGTCTTTGATATGTCCATAGCTCTACCGGAAATTATGATGGCGCCGGAGCGAGACACCCCTGGTATCACCGCCAGTGCTTGAGCAACTCCAACCAGCATTAAGTCCTTTATCGATAAGTCTTCAATTTCTTTTTTGGTAGGGGTTTCCTTTCGTTTTTCTTCTCTTTTTTCAAAAAGAAGAATTATTACTCCTCCAATAAGTAAGGCCACCCCTTCAACCCAAATGTTGCCCAATAGAAAGGACTTTATCAACTTGTATAAAATAAATCCAATAACTCCTGTAGGAACAAACGCAATCATTATTTTGATAAGATACTTCGGATTTATAAAAACCCTTTTCCAATACAAAACTAACACTGCGAGTATTGCACCGAGTTGTATAATAATTTCAAAACTTTTTACAAAATCAGTTGCCACAATAGACAGTAAGTGTCTTGCAATGTCCATGTGCGCAGTAGAAGACACTGGCAAAAATTCCGTTATTCCTTCCACGGCACCGATGATGATCGTATGAAAAATATTCACAATCGTCTAAAGAATTTTATTAAAAAGTAACTTATGAAAGTCCCCAGAAAGAACCCAACCAACACGTCTAGCGGAAAGTGGACCCCAGCGATTATCCTCGCAATACCAATCAAAAGCGCAGCAAGTATGAAAAACAACCCGGCTCTTTTGTGGCATAAATATATTGCTATCGCAATAGCTGAAAACAAGGAGGCATGTCCCGATGGAAACGAATAGTCACTAGGCGAAAAAAAAGGTTGAATATTTTCAAACTGCAAAAAAGGACGAGGTACTTTTAACACTAGCTTAAACCCCACTGAGAGTACCCATGCCAAAAATACCGATAAAAAAACAAAATACATTTCACGTCTTTTCTTCTTTGAGGCTTCCACTGGATTTTTTTTATCAAAGACTTCATGGTGAAAGATTAGAAATGCTACTGCTAGAATCAAAATAATATATGGGAAAATCTCCGCAGTAAAATACACCAGCCCGTCAAAGAATTTTGACCGATGTGCTAAATCATATAAAAAGAAAAAAGTATTATCATTCATCCTATTTGTTGGTTTTTTGCTTTTGCTACTTCTAATACATTCTTAAAGAGCATAGCTACTGTCACTGGGCCAACGCCTCCTGGAACCGGAGAAACATGGCTTGCTTTATCTTGCACTGAGTAGATGTCTACATCCCCTACAATACCTGCGCCTGATTCAGAGGTGCCAGCGTCGACTATTACTACACCTTCCTTAATCATATCACCATTTATGTAAGCACCCTTGCCTATTCCGGAAATAATTACATCAGCGTTTTTTATTATCTCTTCTTTGTTGTCGGTTTTACTTGAAATTGTAGTTACTTTAAAATCTCTTTTTTTTAGCATTGCCGCCACTGGCTTCCCTACTAGCTCCCCTTGACCTAAAACAATAATATTTTTTTGCGATAAATCAATGTTAAGTGAGTCTAAGATGGCCATACACGCAAGCGCAGTAGGTAGTGCCAAACCTTTTTCACCATTGTAAAACTTTTCACTTGTAAAACTACCCAAAGCATCAACATCAAGTTCAGGTTTGATTGTGTCTAAAATTACCTTTTTGTCTATCGACTCTGGCAGTGGTAACTGCACAATGATTCCACACATGTTTTCAATATTATTTAATTTGTTTATTTCTGAAACAAGCTCATTAGTTGTAATAGTAGAAGGAAAAGAGGCCTTGTGAAATTTTATGCCTACATTTTCCGCTCGTTTTGCTTTCATTTTTACATATTGCTCTGAGACGGCATTCTCCCCCACCAAGACATCACAAAAGATAGGCTGAAATGGTAAAAGAGCCACTTCTGATTTTATTTGAGCTAGGATTGCTTCACTTAACTTTTTTCCATCTATAATTATCATGTTATTAAAAATTTTTATACTCCTAAAAACTCATTTTTAAATTCATCCCTGTGTACGGCTCTACTGTATCTCCGCATGCCCATTAATATTCCTAGCCCAGCAAACTCCACCAATAAATGTGACCCTCCATAACTCATGAATGGAAGCGGTATTCCGGTTACTGGGAAAATACCCAAATTCATACCTATGTTTATAGTAATGTGACTCATAAGTAAAATAGCAAGACCTAAGCCAAAAAGTATTTCGAAATTTGTGGCTCCTAGTGATGCGTTGTATAGTATACGCCACATCACTAAGGCAAA
>CAYZOL010000047.1:0-5998 GCA_964480325.1 uncultured Candidatus Saccharibacteria bacterium
GGGGAGGTTATCGTAAGGTAAATAAGAACATAAAATACATGGATTATGTAAACGACAATCCAAAAGGGTACTGGTTTAAAAGGAAGCTTTATGGCTGGGGTTGGACACCCGTGCGGTGGCACGGGTGGATAGTTATGTTTATATTTGCCTTTTTGATAGGTTTCAATTTTGCCCGCATAGACAGCGTATCGCACTCAGGAAGTGACACCCTTATAAATTTTATTCCTCAAACTTTCGTTTTGGTTGCTCTATTAATTTTAATTTGTTATTTAAAAGGTGAACCACCAAAGTGGATGTGGGGCCTGCCAAAGAAAGAGGAAAAAAATAAATAACAAAACATGCCAAGCTGTTGCCTAGATATGTTGCCCCTTTAGCACTATAAGCAAGTTATTGACTATAACGAATTGTTTGATTTTCTAGCCCAACGCTAATTAGGCCACCTAGTGAGCCCAGCATCCCTATCGGTAAATACCGACTGGCTAACCCATACAGGATTTGCCTTCTAACATGCTGGACCCGCGAGGTGACCTAATTTTTTAACGTATTTTTAAATTTCTGTAAAGTCATAGACTTTTATTTTTTGATTTTTACTTTTACCGCCTTTTCCTTTGCTCCGGCTATTATTGGCATAGTAACTACGAGCTCTCCGTTTTCATACTTTGCCTCAGTTTTTACTGCGTCAACTGACTTGGGCAAACTAACAGTTCGCGAAAAAGAGCCCCTTTTTATCTCTTTACTGTAATAGTCCTTTTTTTCTGTTTCTTTTTCTTCTTCACGCTTACCTGAAATCGTTAGCATGTCCTCCTCGATAGAGATGTCCAATTCCTCTGGCTTGATTCCAGGAAGGCTCATTTTTGCTACTATGTTTCCATTTTCTTCAAATATATCTACTGCTAGGTCAAACCCTAATTTTGGAAAGGAGGTAGAGGGTTGTAAAAAGCGGTCATCAAAAAAGCGATCTATCTCTTTGAATGGCTCCCATTTTATGATTTGCATATATATTAGTTAAAATTATGGCTTTACAATATCGACCTTTATGCGTGTCTTGTAGTTGCTACTTCACTGGTCTCTGTGCCACCCCAAAACCCAAGAATTGCAATCAATGCTCCTGTGATCCCTAGTGTCCAAGTAAGAGTTGTGCCTGAAAGATCCAAGAACGCAATCGCTACTAAAACAATCCCCAGTATTCCATTTATATAATTTTTCCACATAATAGTTTTATTGTTAGTTTTTCTTATAATGCTCGCCATTTTTAATTTTGTTAATTAGTAATTGGCGAGTTGCTCGACCTTTATATCTTTATTCTCTAACTAATAAAAAGATTGTCCACTCTTTTGTAAGAAAAGTTATCAACAACAAAAACTCATTTGTTTTATAAGTTAAATACAAAATTAAAATGACAACAAAAAAGTTGTCACAAGTATAAACATTTTAGTTATTTGAATTTTTTACTTGAGGATGATCTTCCTTTAATAAGCAACACAACTCTAAGTTCAATATACAAGTATTATTGGTGTATATAAAAGTGTAACCTAGTTTGCCTTTGGCTCAATTGACTCGTTATCTGTTAGACCTAAGAAAGTTTCTGCCGAGATTGTTGGTTCTGGGGCGCCTCCACTACCTAATTCATTGGTTATTGCTGCATCTTGTTCATTGTGTGTAATTTCTCCAGCATGACTATAAATAGCTAACACATCAAAAGCAGGGCTGGCGGGTTCTGGTTTTTCGTTTTTTTCTGACATAGGATTATTATACAACAAAGACTTTTATTAAGGAAGTGTTGTTAATAAAAGTAGATTTTTTCTAAAAAAATGCTATATTATCAGCATTGGCCTCATCCCTCCTTCGCCTAGGCTACGGACGGGCAAGCGCCTAACGGTTATGGACTCGGGTTCAGGATCCGCTAGAGGAGTGAGCTCGGGGTGGGGACCCGAGCGCAAGGCCGGAGTGCGACGGCACGAGGCGGGGTAGCAGAAATTTTTAGTAAAAAATTATCTGTAACCGATTCGACGAATCGAACATTAAAATTAAATAAAAATATGGCCTCATCGTCTAACGGTTAGGACAGCGGGTTCTCAATCCGCTAATCGGAGTTCGATTCTCCGTGAGGTCACCGCGACAAAACTGAGCACTCCTTTCGGAGTGCCTTTTTTGTGCGGTGACCTCAAGCAAGCAAACTGCTTTGCTTGCGTCGGAGAAGCGAAAGACGGAGTCATTTTTTTTCAACATAAAAAATAGACGAGTCAGGGTCGTGGAAACTTTTTTGTGGCGACAAAAAAGTTATCCCTGACCGAAAGCGTACTCGCGGTTCTCCGTGAGTCCGTAGTTTTTCAAATTTGCGAGTGTCGACGAGCAAATTTTTGTGTCCCACATCACTCTGCACGCGAAGCGTACAACTTATCTTTTGTGAAGACGGAAGCGTGTTAGTTCATAATACAAGTGACCTTGGAATTTTTTATGATAAAATTTAGGTATGCGAATGGAGGAGCCTGTACATAGTAAAGAGACAAAGGGGACAGAGGCAGTTGAAAATCATGCTGATGCTTTTGAATTTAAAGACTGGAAGGGGAAATTGTACGGTTTACTTAATTCCATCGATCAAAAGAGGGTTTTTGATTTGTACATAGAGTTCGCCCAGGACAAAAATTCATTTGAAAAGGATGGTAGCTTAAAAAAGGAAGTAGTGAAAGAAATTGCAGAACAGACTAATATAGCTCAAAAAAGAGTAAAAAGTGCAATAGACGAAGCAAAGATTATCCTAAAAAATGCTATTGAATATGAGAGACACCACGGAGTTTTGCCTGAGCCGGAGCATGTACGAGAAGAAGGCATAATAGACGAAAAACTAATAAATGATGCAATGCGGTATATCAATACTAAGAAAAGTAATAAATAGACATTTTGCTGATATCTATAAAGTTACCTGACACTTTTTTATAAAATTTACTCTATATTTTACACACTAATCTTTATCAGATACATTGTCCGGCACTATTGGAGGTATTATTGGTGGTTCCCATAAAGAGTCGTCATCTTCTGCGTTGTATCTTTCCCTTTCTTTTGCCACGCTAGTTTCTTCTTGCTCTGGTGCTTGTTGCAAAGTTCCAGGGTCATCGTCGGTATTAATTTCAGGTGGAAATTTTGGTCCAAAGTCCATGGACATATTATATAATTTTTGATTGCAACTACAAAGCTCACTTTTATTATATATATGTTAAAGTTACTAAATAGTAGATATGTTTAAAGAAGGTAAAACAATAGAATCAAAAAAGCCACCAACAGGTGCAATACTAATCAGTCGCACTTTAGCTCTTTCGGCGCTTGTGTTTATGGGTAGCTTAAGCAAAGCCAAAGGTCAAAGTGTACCGTCTATAGATAGCCTTACGATGGAGGAGGTGAATATTGGCTGTGATTTAAACACTACCCAGTATGAAAAAGTACGTGCTCTTATACAAGAGCAAGATAAATGGACCAAGGAATACTTAAATTCAGAAAAATATTTGGAAAGGTTACTACGAGAGTGCAATAATTGGAAAAAGATGGGTTATTTTGATAACAAGGATCAGTTTGAAAATATTCCAAACTTCCACCAAATTGTATTTATGGGAGGAGACTCTACAGTAATAAATGATTTTGCAAAAAATCGTAAAATAATAAAGAAAGGTGAACAAACAAAAACAGGCGAGTATATTGTGGAAAGGGATTTGGAAGATCTCTTTCCCCACGCAGACCCAGCGGAAATAACAGAAGAAGATAAAAAAATTGCAAACAAATTGCAAAAAATTAGAATTGAAAACTACAATAAGTACCCATGGATGATAGTTGATACATTAGGTGTGCAAAATGGCTTTCCAGTAGACGGGCTCTATTTTTCGACTGATTCAAAGGACAGTCTGCAGGGCATGCCGTTAGCTGGTATGTATCTTGTAAGGGTTGGCATTAGTGACTCAGCGTACACAACAGCAGCTCATGAGCAGAGTCATAAACTAAATGATGTAGAAAATCTTATGATACCCTTTTCAAAATTTTTGCTTCAGTTAAGAGCGGGTGGTGATAGTGATTACTTGAGGCAACCTACTGAAATTTGCGCGCGCATTGCCGCACTGCGTTACTTGCTTTGGAAAGAAAAGATATATGATGCTAAGGCAGAGGATTTTACAAAAGAGCATTTTGAAAAAATACAAAATAATAAAGAACTAATGAAAAGCTACAACGTGATTCAGCTTTTGCATACACTGTCTCCGGAGGAGCTTATTTGGTTTATGAACAATGTTGCAGATGGCTATGAAATGTTAAATGGGATTTTGTTTGAATTAAACAATCCTGAGGTATTACCTAAGGTAAGAAATGGCTAAAGTCTCAATGCCTCGGCCTAGTTATTGCAGTAAAAAATTTGTGATATAATCGGCTCATGGACGTGGAATACAAAGAAGTGGGTCCAGAGAGGCTATCTGAGATAGTTGCGTTAAATACTGTTATTTTTGAAGGGATGTTCGACCGAGAGCCATACAATATTGGTAAGTATAATGAAAAGCTCAAGGATGCCAATTACAAGATATTCATAGCTGAAGAGGACGGAAAGATAATAGGGGACAGTATTTCCTTTGAAAAGGATGGGAGCTGGTATTTGTGGATATTTGGAGTATCAAAAATGTATCGTGGCCAGGGTGTGGCACGCAAACTGTTTGAGCTAAATGAAAGTTATGCTATCACTCATGGCTACAAAAAAATTACGGCCAAGACTTACAATGTGTCCAAAGACATGCTAAGGATGATGATAAGAAGAGGATACAATATTGTGGACATCCATAAAAATAAAAATAACAAGAATGAGTACAACAAAATTCTTTTTGAATACACATTACAATAAATATATTTATGACTGAAACAGCACCAGCGTTACCTAATCCTGAAAAAATATTAAGCAAGGAACTAGTAGATAAGGCTATTAATATAGGCTTTGACTTGCTTCGAATTTTGGACGAGACTGAGGGTTTTCCTTTTCATAATATTGAACACACAAGAAAGGTACTAGAGAGATTCAAGTCAATAATTGGCATACTTCAAATTATGAAGGTGGATGTAGGTACCGATGATGAGATAATGCTGGGTGAATTTTGCGCAACAATGCATGATGCCATACAAAAATACAAAATACAAGAGGTTGTGGAGCCAAAGGAGAAAAATAATGAGCAAAATAAATTCGTAGGCTTTACGAAAAAAGTTAGGGTTCGTGAGATAGGCGACAATGAAAAGAATAGCGCTCAAAAGGCCATAGCTATTTTAAAAAAATTAGGTGTAGTATTAGATGAAAAACAAGAGGCTAAAATAATTGAAAATATAACGGTAACTGAGCCATTTTTTGATCCAGCAACCAAAATGGTAATCCAGCCATATTTGCATGGAAATAGGAATCCTTCAATCATTGCCCGAGTAATAGCCATGGCTGACCTGGGTACTTCAGGTATGGACAGTGAGGACTATATCAAAGACAGTGATAAATTATTCAGAGAAGAAAACCCCGACATAGTAGGGGTGATAGAATGGCTCAATTATGATAGTAGTGTAGTATTGCCTGATGATTATCAGGAATATTTAAAACACCGTATGTTCACTTGGTGTACTGCGCAGATAGATTTTCCTTTGAAAAGGCGTGTGCAGTTGCAAACTGAATTGGACTTTTTAGGAAGTGATGAGAGGAAAGAAGAATTTTTGAATAAGGTATTCCCAAAATTTAAAGAATCCTCTGATAAAATGGCAGAAGTTAAAACACAAAGAGAGGGTATGCCCTTCACTATGTTAGCTAAAGCAATGGGTTTTGAAGTCGAGAATAAAAATACAAAAGAAAAATCTACAAGCAAGCTAGGGGTTAATTATCCAACACTAACCTTTCGCACCAATCCGCTAACTGATGCTGAGTATGTGGAGTATTTGAAAAAGATTTAATAAAAACTAATGACCCTTTGAGTACTTTACCACTATTTTAAGAAACTCAGGA
>CAYZOL010000048.1:0-5867 GCA_964480325.1 uncultured Candidatus Saccharibacteria bacterium
TCGACCTCTGTCTTATCAGGACAGCGTTCTACCACTGAACTACACGCTCAAACTTCTACAAAAAACAATCAACGTTCTACTTCACCCCGCCTCGCACAGGCGGGGCAAGCAAAACTACACGCTCATATTTATTCAATGACTATAACAAATATATATATTTTGAGCAAACAAAAAACCCACTCTTTCGAATGGGATCTTTGTTTTAAAAGTTTAGAGAAATTAGTATTCTCGGCGTCCACCACTTGAGCGGCCTCCACCGTATCCACCACCATTTCCGCCACCGTATCCACCACCACCATTACCACCTGTTCGTGGAGGGCGAGCTTCCATAGGGCGAGCTTCATTAACTGTAAGCTTACGTCCTTCAAATTCTTTGTCATTAAACATTGAGATAGCAGTTTGTGCTTCCTCGTCAGATGACATTTCTACGAATCCAAAACCTTTTGAACGACCAGACATTTTGTCCATTATAATAACAGCTGAAACAACGTTTCCTGCTGCTGAAAAATACTCTTTAAGAGCATCTTCCTGTGTACTGTAAGGTAATCCCCCTACATATAGCTTTGTAGCCATAATCTTTACTTCTCCCGTTTTTAAAAAAAACTGGGCAAAAACTAATTATAATTCCTGCCTACCGATAGGTCAGGTGTAGAAACCATGGTCGCTCAATTGAAAACTAATGTTATAAACGAAACTGACCGAGAAACTACTGCCTGAAGTATCTCATACTGTCAAGTTAAATGCAACAATTGTGTTGAAAAGCCTAATCCTCTTCATCGCTACCTTCCTCGCCAGATTCCAGGGCCTCAATTATGTCTTTTATCTCCCCTTCCATTATTTTTGGCAAATTGTGCCATGATTTCTTGATGCGATGGTCTGTTACACGATCCTGAGGGAAGTTATATGTACGAATCTTTTCACTTCGATCTGCGGTGCCTATTTGGCTTTTGCGCTCTCCAGCATACTTCTTGGCCTCTTCCTCCTCTTTGAGTTGTTGCAATTTGGCAGTTAAAATCATCATTGCCTTTTCACGGTTTGCCAGCTGACTACGCTCATTTGTTGATCGCACATCAAGCCCAGTAGGTATATGAATTATTCTTACTGCAGTTTCAACCTTGTTAACGTTTTGTCCGCCCTTACCGCCTGAACGTGAATACTCCATTTCAAATTCCGCAGGATTTACATGAAATGTAACTTTCTTTTTGATAGGAAGCACTGCAACAGATGCGGTCGAGGTATGTACTCTACCGTTTTTCTCAGTACCTGGAATTCTTTGAACTCTATGCACTCCGGTTTCATACCGCAATTTTTTATATACGTCTTTGCCTTTTATTTCAAAACTAGCTTCCTTGTATCCGCCGATATCATTCTTGGACTCGTAGTTTGTTTTCCATTGCCATCCGGCTATTTCCGAATACCTTTCATACATGTGCGCTAGCTCCCATGCAAAAAGTGAGGCTTCATCCCCACCTGCTCCAGCTCTAACTTCGAGTACTATTTCATTTGGAAATTCATCCTCTTCCTTTTCCTTCTTTAGGATATCTTCAATTTGTTTCTCAATATTCTCTCTTTCTTCCTGAATGGTTTTAAGTTCTGCACCAGCAAGTTCATGCAACGAGTCATCGCTTTCAAGCATTTGGCGTACTTCAGCTTCAGCTCTATTAAGACGTTCCAGACTCTCTGCAAAATAACTGGTGTTGTGATTTTTTTTGAGTTCTTCAATATTTAACATAAAATAAAAACAGCGTGTTCGTTGGGGACTTGCAAGCGCGACTAGCACGAGCACGAGGAATTTTCTGGCAAGAAAAATCCGTGCCCCAAAGAGCACGCTGTTTAGTTGTTAGCCTTTAACTTTAAGAGTGGCTGCCTTACGCTTGTTGAATCTATCAACTCTTCCTGCCATGTCCATAACTTTATCCTTTCCAGTGTAAAATGGATGACAATTACTGCAGATTTCAACTTTTATTTCTGGCATTGTAGAGCCAAGAAGAAACACTGCTCCACAGGCGCAGCTAGCTTGCATTTTTGAATTATATTTTGGATGTATGTTCTTTTTCATAACAAGAAAACAATATCATAACTCTAGCTTGAAAGCAAATCAATGTTATCTTGTATGCCAGAAGCCTTATTCATAACCCCATTACCATAAAACGCATTCGAAGATTTGTTCCAGTTGCCTCCTGCGTAGTATTTTAACGCCGCAGTGCGTTCAGCAGTATATCCACCGTTATTTGCGCCAAGCTCCCCCAAATATATTGCCGAGGCAAAAAATGCATCCCTTGGGTTCCAAGGGTTAGGCATACCAGATATTCCTAGCGCATTTGCTACTTTTTGTGAATAAAGTTCCCAAGTAGATGGTATAAATTGTGATGGACCCATAGCACCACCCCAACCATTTCCCCACGGGCAAGACAATGGTAGCCCAGTTCTTTCAATTCCAAGCGCATCTGTAATTCTTTTAAATGGCTCAATATCTCGTGATGGTTTCATTATGCTTTCCCAATTTTTAGATGGAGGGTCAGTGAGCCTGTTACAAGTACCTACGTTCTCCCCAAGGTTTGTCTCTTGAGTAAGTATGGCAAGCAAAAACGCTGGCCTGACACCAGTGGCCTTTTCAGCTTCTTTTGCATACTCAAGCGCTGTGCCGAACGGAATGGCTTTTGTGTCACGAAGGGCAAAGAGTGCTGAGCGTATTTTATCTGCGCGAGCCTTTTTTTCTGCAGCAAGTTTTTGATATTCACTTTCTTTTTGTTTGCTTAGTGCTAAGAGTCTTTTTTTCTCTGCTTCTGATTGTGCAACTTTCTTTTGGCTTGTTTCTAACTCAACCTTTGCATCAGTTTCTGCATTTTGCTTTTTTTCTAGCTCTGTTTTTTGTACCTCTGTTTCTGACTTTATTCCCTTAATTTGATCTACTGAGCTTTTTATAGCTTGTTTTATTGATGCATAGGATTCCAAATCAGAATAAAATGAAAAAACACTCTCGTCAGATAAAAGCAAATAAATGAAATTCTCATTATCAAAATCATTTGTATTACGCAAAAGCTGGGCCAAGGATTCATATTGTCTCTCAATATTTTGTGACAAATCCTCAATTTTTGATTTTTTTTCTGAGATTGATACCTTAAGCTGTGCTATTGCAAGGTTGCGGGCTTTTACTTTTGTTTGTAGAGCTTTAATTTGGGCATTTAAGTAACTCACGTCCCCTGCAAGAGTACCTGTGTTTTTTTGCTGTTCTTTTTGCTTGCTTATTAGCCCAGCAAGCTCAGTCTCTATCTGGGCAAGCTCGGCCCTACAATAATCCTTGTCGATTTGGGGTGATAATGAAGAAATGGTCAAACAATCAACCGCAGAAGAAGCCTTTTTTGTAAAAAAAGCTGGTGTAATTAATATAAAAGTTAGTATA
Source organism: uncultured Candidatus Saccharibacteria bacterium (assembly GCA_964480325.1). Lineage (GTDB taxonomy): Bacteria > Patescibacteriota > Minisyncoccia > Phycocordibacterales > UBA9973 > UBA9973. The sequence goes on from CAYZOL010000048.1 coordinate 3,404, forward strand.
AAAAAAGATATGACTATTTTTCTGGTCATAGGACAATTATAACACACAAGTTAGGGATTATTTACCTTCAGTTGGCTCGGATCCTGCTTCTTCCTCTTTCTTTCCTTTCTTTTCTACTTCAATTGCAGAGAGGTCTACTGGTGCTTCTTCAACTTCTTCTTTTTGTACAGAAATGGAAGCTACTACGTCTTCAGGTTTTGAGACAAAAGTTACACCTTTTGGAGCAACAAGGTCAGATACAAGGATTACGCTTTCTGTAGTTTCAAGTTTTGAAATATCTACAGCAATACTTTGTGGTAGGTCCTTAGGCAGTGCCTCAATTTCAATCTCGTGCATTACTTTAACTAGTGAACCCAAACTACTTTTTACCGCTTGAGATACACCTATAAATTCAAGTGGAACTGAAATCTGAATTGCTTTATTCATGTCTAATACTAGGAAGTCTACATGAATTGGCTCACCTGTAACTGGGTTTGTCTGCACCTCATGAATCAAAACATCTAAATCCTGTCCAACTCCCATTGAAAGCTTGATTGCACTTGACTCACCTGCATCACGCCATACTTTTTTGAATTCGTTTAAGGCAACTGAAATAGAAGTAGCGGATTTGGTCTTACTACCATAAAAAACTGCAGGAATTTCTCCCTTTGCTTTTAACTCATTCATCTTTACAGAATCGTCTCTTTTTGTTGTTTTTAGAGTAAACATGAGTACCATTATATATAAATAATATAAAAAAGCAACCTATGAACTGTTTCTTATTTTGCAATGTGACTACCTATATATTCATAGGTAGCTTTGTTGCCTTCTAAGTCTACTTTCTTACCTGGGTTTAGAATGTTTTTCGAATCAAAGGCAAGTTTGACCTGACGGAAGATTTCAAGCACTTTTGGGCTATACATTTTATTTAAATACATAGTCCTAACTATGCCATCGTTGTGCTCGGCGGTTATTGACCCTTCGAGTCGTACCACAAGGTTGTATACCTTCTCCGATACTTCAAAAACGATATCCCGCAAACTTGGGTCATGTGGGTCAAGGAGCGTGTAGATGTGCAAATTACCATCTCCTGCATGCCCACCTACAGCAAAAGTCATGTGCTTTTTGTATTCGTTTAGTATTTTATAAATCTCTGGGAAAAATTCTGGAAGCTTCTCTGGGCGCACAATAACATCATCTATAAATGGCTCAGACTTTGATTTCTTTAAATGATAACGAATTAGGTTAAATGCTTGGTGACGAATAGTCCAGTATTTTGTTGCTTCAAATTCATTCCTAGTTAAGTGTACGCCAATTTTCTTAATACTCTTTAGTTCCTGGATTGTGTCTCGTGCTTTTTTGTCTGCTTCTTCTTGTGTATCGCCAGTGAATTCGACAAGTAATATCAATCGTGGAAAACCATGCTTGAGGGTCATGACTGTTTCAGGTCCAAAACTAAATGCAAGTTTGAAAAGATTTTTCAAACCCATGAGTTTGGCAAAACCTATAAAATATTTCAAAACCAAAAAGAAAGTCTTGTCATCATATGACTCCAGTGTTTGAGGTTTATACTTCAAAACTTTGTTTACTAAGTCTGGCAGTAATGCCATGTCACGCAAAAATACAACCACCAGCTTTGAGTACGGCTTTGGTTTTACTAACTTGTATTTTATTTCAGTGGCAATACCAAGTGTGCCTTGTGAGCCTACAATAACTTTATTTAAATCAAATAGCTGGGGCAAAGAATTCAAAGTGCCGAGGGTCCCCTGTCCTAGGTCTCCGAGGGCGATGGCGCCAGAATTCTTTACCCCAGCGTTATGAATGACATTCCAAATATAATATCCAGCAGAATTTTTATGGACATTCGGCTTGGCGTTTTTTATGTCTTCTTCGTTGTCTTTAATTAGATTAAAAATCTTCCTATAAATTTCTCCTTCGAAGCTTGCCCCGTCCGAAGCCGAAGGCTTTCGTTCGGGGTCACCCTTCGCAATTTTCTTCTGTAGTTCTTCTTCATTTAGTGGCCTAACTGTGTATTCATTCCCATCGGCAAAAACTACTTTTGTTTCAAGTACGTAATCCTCAGTCTTTCCATAGAGCAAGGTCCGCTCACCAGCAGAGTTGTTACCAAACATTCCCCCAACAGTATTCAAATCTCTCGATGCAGTAAAGCATGGCAGAACCAAGCCCTTCGCCAGAGTTTCCTTCTCAAAATCTCGATAAAACATTCCTGGCTGTACTGCCACACTCTCTCCATCAAAACTCTGTATTTTATTCATGTGGCGAGTAAAATCCAAAATGATTGATTCCCCTATTGCTCCGCCGGACATACATGTCCCCGCGCAGCGTGCTGTGATGGCAAGCTCTGGGTACTTTTCCTTATTCTCACTCACCCATTTTACAATCCCTTTAACATCCTCAGCATCAATAGGAAAAAGCACCACCTTTGGCCTAATTTCAAAAATACTCGCATCCCGCGAATACTTCT
>CAYZOL010000049.1:0-4889 GCA_964480325.1 uncultured Candidatus Saccharibacteria bacterium
ATTTCTTTCTCCATTGTCCCTCCTCAGTGGTCTCTCCGACCACTTCAAAGCCTCCGTCAGGTGTAAACCCCATGGAGACGGGTTTTTCTGAGACTTCCGCATCTTCGTCAAAAATTGTGAGGTTGTTTTTTGTTTTTGCTACCCAGAATGAATTTTGAGTTTTTTTATAGACCACGCAAGCAACTTGTGAAAAGTGGTCGGGGAAAAAAAGTGCCCCTGAAAATTCGTACACCTCTTCAGACTCCCCTGCACCACTAAAGTCCATTTTCGTAATATATTTTTTTCCGTCCACCTGATTGGGCACTAAGATTTCCTCATCCACATTGATACTACGAATTTCCGTGGAGTCAAGCATTCTATACATGTTGTTGTCTGGAAATAAAATTACTTTTCTCGAGAAGGTGTCCCCGCTCGCAAAAACGATCTTTGGGGACACTGGCCCCTGCTTTTTGTCGCACTGGTAAGCGACAGCGAAGCAAATGAGAGAGAGAATGAAGACAAATTTCAGGTTAAACATAACAAAGAAAATTTAAGAAATTAAAGTTATCCAGCAGGACTTTTCCTGCTGGACTCTTTATTTTTCAGATTAAATCAAAAAATATCTTTAGTTTTTAATCAAGTCTCGCTCAATCCTCACACTCCAGTCCTCCCCGCAAACTTTGAGCGAGTTGTCACTTTCGAGAAGAACCCGAACTGGCTGTGTTTTGATCTGATCAGCCTCAGTCACGAGATATTCTCCATCTCGAGTCATTACTGACCAGTGCCCGCCTTCCACCGTTTGGAAGGCGATAGCCAACACTATCTCATCACCCACCATATAATGGGCGGATTCGATAGCGTAAATTTTCATGAAGCGGCGGAGACCCTTCTTGTCTCCAACAGTGGCAAGCCAAAGCTTGCCTTCACTATCATAGCAACCGACTATGGTTGCTTGATTAAAATCAAATTCTATTATTTCTACCCACTCATACTGGTGGGCGCGGGATGAGGGACGAAAAATTTCGCCCCTGTTGTCTCTGATTTGTTTGCTAAACAAATAGCAAACAGCAGAAAAAATGGCTAGCGCAAGGGCTTGTTTCGTCATGATTTTTTGAATTAAAAAATGAAAAAAATTGAGAAAGGTCCGAATATCAAAGAACAGACCAAAACTCTGTATACCACACTTTGGACAAAAAGTAAACCCCGTCGTTCGCGAACGACGGGGTGAGCAACAAGGTATATTAGCTAAATAAACCTTCAAAAAAGACAGTTGTATCGTTTTCTGCTTGAGAAAAAGCAGATGCCGAGGGACTGCTTTGAATCTTTTTCTCAGAGATTCTTTCTAGCCTTAGATATACTTTTGGACTCCCCATGTATAAATTATTTTTCATAAATTTTAGCTCATTAAGAAAGTCAGGGTACGATAATTCTTGCGTTTTGCTTGGTTCTTTCATAATGCATGCTTCAGCAAAACTATTTGGGGTATCATTACCTTGCAAAAAAACTTTATAAACCCTAAATACAAAACCCTCTTTAGGCTGCATTTTTCCAAGCAATTCAAAGGTCTGGGTTTCTAATGATAATTTTTGGTTAATTTGCTCCAGTGCCATAAATAAAATTTATCACTAATTTACTTTTTATGCTAGAGTATAACTTATGGATTTTATAGATCAATATGATAAGGATGGCAAAAGACTTAGTTCAAGGTTGCCTGATGGAGTAAAAAATTACCTTGTAGATATAGACGGCACTATATGTGAGGATATACCCAACGAGGAGCCGGAACGCATGAAGACCGCAAAGGTCTTGCCTGGTGCTCTTGAAAAATTAAATACTCTCTACGATGATGGCAACATCATTACTTTTTTTACCTCACGCACTGAGGTTGAGCATGGGGACATAACCCGCGCATGGCTAAAGGAAAAAGGCTTCAAACACCACGGCCTAATCTTGGACAAGCCTCGTGGTGGAAACTACGTCTGGATCGACGACAGTGATGTGGAAATAATAAAAGCTACAGTTGATGGATTTGAATAAAAAACAAATTTAAGTTAGTATGTTTTTGTATATGTTGTACATCACTGACAAGGATGATTTAGACTGCGAATAGCAGTAATGCTGGACAGTGCAGGAGACTGCGCTGTCCTTTTTTATTTCACTTTGTCTACTTCCCCTACTACTGCCATATGATCTGACACTCCACCTACTAAGCGGACGTTTTGAGCTATGTAGTGAGGCGTAGTAAAAAGGCCGTCTACCATGTAGCCAGGGATACCTAAGGCCTTTGCTTGTGTTGCCAAGGCTTCCTTTGATGCTTTGTGTAAATCTGAATCTAAACTAGTAGTATACTCAAGTGGAATATTGTCCTTATACACTTTGCAAAATTCCCCAAAAGCCTTCCCTCCACGAGGAGCGTTCATATCACCTGTAAAAATAATTTCTAGAAACTTTTGGAAGTATTCCAATAGCTTTTTAACACATTCAGTCTGAAAATCCGCTTCCTCACCATGGTATGTTACCGGCAAGTGTGTAGTTGCTATTGTATACTCTTTTTCCTCATGCACTATGCGCGCCACAACCACAGGATAATTCAAGGGTTCTATTTCTTTACGCAAGTCTGGTGAATCTCGAAATACGGGGATTTCCTCTGAGGACTTATAGTAATAATAAGTATTAGTTGATAGAATTTTCTTTTTAGTAAAAATAGCATTTCCACAAAGTTTTTCGGGTAAGTGTGGATTCATGGGCGATAGCCTAAAAGCCCTTCCTGCAAAAACACTTTTCATGCTGAAAGTCTTCTCAAAATGCTCAAGGTCACTTTGAAAGACCTCTTGCATACAAACAACATCTGGTGCTTCTTTTTCTAGAAGTTTGGTGATTTTATCAATATGCAAATCCTCTTGTATGTTCACTGACACAATTCGTATCATAAAGTATTATTAGTGGAGCTGTCTAATTGCACATGAAAGGCATATTAACATACAAATTCCATTTGCAAAAATATTATTGTATCCCCGTAGTGAATTTTAGCGAAGCATATGGCGTAGTCCTGGGGACTTTCGTTAAAATCTACTACGGGGTATAATTCCCTCATGCGAAAACTAGTAGAAAACTTTGGTGTGCAGTTAGAAGACGCAATAAAAATTGCAAAAGGGGCAAATTTTACAAAAATGGATAAGCCACTTTCAAACGTGCTGATTTCCGGCATGGGAGGCTCAGGCATAGGAGGTAGCATCGTTTCCGAAATAGCAATGATGGAGTCCTCAGTACCAGTGAACGTGAGTAAAAACTACGCAATACCTTCCTATGTAAATGGGAACACTCTCGTGGTTATTTCTTCATTTTCCGGCAATACGGAGGAGACCTTGCAGGCTATGCAATACGCAATAGAGAAGAAGGCAAAGGTAGTGTGCATTGCCTCCGGTGGTAAAGTTATAGACATCGCAAAAGAGAAAAACTTAGATCATGTGGTAGTGCCCACCGGCATGGCGCCACGCGCGGCCTTTGGGTATTCTTTTGTACAGCTATTATTTATAATGAATTTTTTTGGAATAATAAGTAATAAATTTAGCGATGATTTGTCTAGTGCACTAAAACTATTGGTCAATGAAAAAGAAAATATCAATACTGAGGCAAAAAAAGTTGCTGATGTTTTGTTTAAAAAAATACCTATTATCTATGCACCTTCAGGATATGAAGGTACTGCTATACGCCTAAGACAACAACTAAATGAAAACTCAAAAATGGTGGCATTCACCGGTGTAGTTCCTGAAATGAACCACAATGAGCTTGTAGGCTGGGCAGGAGGTAATGCTGGCTTTGCAGTACTTTTCTTTAGGAACACTAATGACAATCCTCGCATTGCAAAAAGAATAGATATTTCCAAGGAAGTCATACTAAAGCACACTCCAAATATTGTCGAGGTGTACTCCAAGGGAGACTCTATTATAGAGCAATCGTTGTATTTGATTCATCTTGGAGACTTAGTTTCAGTATACCTTTACGAAATGAGCAATGTAGATCCAGACGATATTAAAGTAATAGATTACCTAAAATCTTCTCTTGCAAAAATGTAGTTTAGGCTTTTCTTAGCCACTCTTTATCCTGCCTTACTAATAGAGTACTTTTATCCTCCCCTTCTTTAAGAATTTTTTCAACGGTTCGTTCCATTCTGACCCCTTGTGAACCTTTGACTAAAATCAAGTCATTCTTTTTTATTATACTTTCAAGATACACACCTGCATCTATAGAGTTTGTAAATTCAAAAATATTTTCTATAGGCATACCTGCATCACTAGCGCCGTCTTTTATAAACTGCGCTCTTTGTCCAACCACTACTAAAATATCTGCACAAGTGCTTACGATTTTGCCAATATTTTGATGGGCCTCCTCAGTATGGCGTCCTAGTTCTAGCATATCACCCAAAACTACAATTTTCTTACCCTTCACTTTTACTTCACCAAAGGTTCTTAGCGCTGACTCACTTGCAGAGGGAGAGGAGTTGTATGTATCATCAACAATCCAACTATTACGTATGCCATGAAGCAGGCGCATCCTACCTGGAGGGACATCATAGTTTTTTATCGCACCTATCGCATCTATTATGTTTAGTTTTAATCCAAAAATAAGCGCCAAGGATGCCATGGTAGCGTACACATGGTTTCTTCCAAACACTCCTTCAATAACCACTGGCAGACTATTGCCGTTTACATCTATCCGGTATACCACTCCAGCTGGTTCGTCCTTGTTATAAAAAATATTATCACTTGAAGCTTGCAAATCGACTTCGTTTGAAAAGCCATAGGTTGTCACACGATTTTTACTTTTTGCCTTCATGCTAATAACTGCCTCATCGTCAGCATTTAGTACAAGGAGGCCATCCTTTTTTAGAGTTTTAATGAGTCCACTCT
>CAYZOL010000049.1:4899-5803 GCA_964480325.1 uncultured Candidatus Saccharibacteria bacterium
GATGCTTACGAGATTTAAAAAATTCAATATGAACTGGGGTTTCTCCTATGGCAGTTATTATTACCACATCTGTCTTAAGCCATGAAGCAGTTTCAGCCATGTCACCAGGCTTGCCTACTCCTACTTCAAGCACAAGCCATTCTGGATACTTGTGGGGCCAAACAAAAAGCCACAAACCTTCCAATATATTTTTGAGCCATATATATGGGTCGTTCCAACCATTTGGAATACCTAAGATAGTTAGAGGTAAACCTATTTGACTGTTATAACTTTTTTCACTTTTTCTTACATAGGCCAAAGGTGAAAGCACTGCAAATACAGCATCTTTAGTAGAGGTTTTCCCTACCGAGCCAGTAATAGCTACAATTTTTGGTTTGTATTTCCATAGCACTAGCTTGGATTCAAGCTTTAGTATGTGTATTATTATTTTTTTAAAATTTTTTTTCATATTGTTTGTCTATCTATCGGGTGGAACATTATAATAATTTAGCAAAAACTTTGTGATATCTAAAAACGGGTCAGACCAAGTTACCGACGCATATGGAACACCCTTTGGATTAACTGCATACAAAAATACAATAAACTGTGGATCATACGCCGGAAAATATCCAAAAAATGAATGCGTATGCTTATCTTCATAGTACCCTCCGTTTTCTAAATCAGCAACTTGCGCAGTACCGGTTTTTACTGCAACGCTGTAATGATCAAATTTTGCTTTACCATTCTTGAGGGATTGATCCATAACATTAACCAGCATCCTAGTAATTTCTTGGCTTGTTGCCTCCGATATTTTTGTAGGAGTTGTATCGTATGTCATCTTTTTTTTGGTACCATCGTCATATTTTATTTCTTTTACTACATGCGGTGTTACTAGGTTACCACCATTTGAAATTGACGCAAGAGC
>CAYZOL010000050.1:0-5647 GCA_964480325.1 uncultured Candidatus Saccharibacteria bacterium
CCCAATTAATAATTTTGCATATCCATTTGGAGCATACAATGGAGATTTAAATGCTCAAGCATTACTTGCTGGTTACACTTCTGCCAGACCATTTGAATCAGGGGATAATCCTCAGGGAATATATCCACATGAAGTAAAAATCAGAAAAATGACTAGCTCAACATCATTAAGCGAGGTTTCATCTTGGCTTACTCAATCTAGCAATGAGAAAAAATGGGAAGTTTTAGTTTTTCACGGAGTAAAGAATGCTGGTGAAGATGAATATTATACAACTCCTGCATCTTTTGCTGAAATTATACAAGAAATAAAAAATAGTGGTATTCAAGTTCTAACATACAACTCTGCGCTCAATTTATTCAAAGCTACTCAATAGCAGAAAGATTACCTCTTTGATTTTATTTTACAGATAATGTAGTGGTATTGAATTTATTACAGTACCTTGACTTTTCACACAATTTAGGTATAATTTCAAGTTGAAGTTCACAACAATTTGTTCACCATTAAATATTAAATTATGGGAAACCCAACAGTTTCAGACCTCCTCGACACCTATCCAGGTGCAGCTTCTATTATTGATAGGCTTGACCTCAGAGAGGAGAAAGGAGAGACGATGACGGACTACTTAGTCGCAAGAACAGTTATCGACACTCTTCTCAAAGAGAAAGAAAATATTGAGGTTAATGCAGTTGAAATTAAAATAGCCGTAGAACAGGGCACAATCTACGAAGAAAACAGTAAAAAGTGGCCACCCATAGAAACTGAATAAAATAATTATGACGTAAGTCTAATTGGAAAGCTCTTTGTTGCAAACGAAGGGCTTTTATTTTATCCTGTTTGTCGTTTGACAAAACACCTCTTTTCGTGTAAAAAGATACTATTATTTAATAATTATTAGTGTCTTTTTCTACTATGAAAATTACTCAAAAATCTGTGTTCCCCAAGGTCGTAATGCTTTTTCTTGGATTATCACTTTTTATTAACCCAACACAAGCTTTGGCTGTAACCTCTGCTACACTTAATCCAGATGGACAAGGCAACTATACGAGCTGGAATGGCAGTGAAAGTGATTTAGATGAATCAGGTTCAATCAGCTGTAGTAGTAAAATCGACACCACAACTAATAATGCTCGAGAATCAGTAAATATAAATCTTTCTTCTGTCCCAAATGGAAGCACCATAAACTCAGTAGAAGTTTTTACTTGGGATCAAGGCAATCCGATTGGCGGGACATATAAAACTTTTGTACGAGTTGGTGGAGTTGATACAGATGCTGGAACAAATTTAACAACTACTTCAACTGGTAGTTGTAATCAAAAATCACAAATAGTAGATATTACCGATTTTGTAAAATCAGGAAGTACAGATCTCGAAGTTGGCGTACTTAAAGTTGGAACAACAAGTGTTCAAGTAGGAGCACTGAGAGCTATTGTCACATATACTCCTGTAACTTACACAATAAACGCTAGCGCTGGAACTGGTGGTAGTGTAAATCCTACAGGTTCTGTTGTTGTAAATAGTGGGAGTGATCAAACTCTTACAATCGCTCCCAATGCAGGATATATCGTTTCTGATGTTTTGGTTGATTCTGTTTCAGTTGGAAAATCTAATACTCATACATTTAATAATGTTGCTGCTAATCATACAATCAGTACAACTTTTGCTGGAGGATGGAATGCTCCTACTACTTCAGCTAATAATAATGGCGTTTCAAATCAAAATAATGTTTTTACATCTAATAATCAAAATGCAACACTAGATAGTGGTAATGATCAAGTTGATTATGGAAACTTTGGTCTAACTGTACCTAATGGTGCTGTTATTGATGGTATTGAAGTTGCTGTTGAGGGATCTAGAGACTCTGGTGGTACACCACGAACTTTTAATACTTCCGTGTCATGGAATAATGGAACAAGTTGGAGCGCCGTAAAAAATAATACTGATTTAGGCACTTCTGAAAAAACCACCATTCTTGGAAATGGTACAGATAAATGGGGTGCTCACAGTTGGACCCCTTCTGAATTTAACAATGGGAATTTTGTTTTAAGACTAGATGCCAATACAGCATCTAATGGTAATGATTTGTTTGTTGATCAAATTCAAGTAAAAGTGCATTACACGCTTGATACTACTGCTCCTGTTTTAGCCGAGGTTACAGCTGTATCTACTCCTACAAATGACACTACTCCTAGCTATGTATTTAGCTCTACCGAGGCGGGCGTTGTTTCTTATGGTGGTGCTTGTGGCACTGGAAGTTTAGCGAATGCAGTAGTAGGGAACAATACTGTAACTTTTGGACCACTTGTTCAAAATACATACGGCAATTGTGTGGTTCGTGTTACCGATGCTTCTGGGAACCAGAGTGATCTGTTGAACATAACTAGTTTTAAAATTGATGCAAATGTTTTTGACACTGGTTTAGTGACTATTTCTTTTGATGATGGATATAAATCTATTTATAACAATGCAATTCCTGTATTAGACCTCGCTGGATTAAAAACAACCCAATATATATTTACTGAAGGAATGATCGGCTCAACAGTATGCGATGGCCTTTGTTATCAACAATTCATGACAACAGGAGAAGTGTTATCGCTTAACAATACTGGGCATGAGGTGTCAGCACACACTCGTAGTCACTCAGATATTGGAGTTCCAGGCATAACTGCAAATGAATTAGAATACGAAGTTGATGGCTCTAGACTAGATATCTTACGAGATATTGGCATTCCAGTTACCAACCTAGCCTATCCGTTTGGATCTTATAGCGAGAATGCAAAGAATGTTTTACGTGCGGCAGGTCTTACTGGAGGCCGAACTGTTACTCCTGGTCTAAATACTAAATCAACAGATAGATTTACCCTATATGGAAAGCAAGTAAATGCAGATACCACAATTGCAGAAGTTCAGTCTTGGATAGATGAGGCCAAGACAAACAAACAGTGGTTGATTCTTATTTTACATGAAATAGAAACAAACTGTGGAGCTGAGCTTTATTGTACAACTCCAACTATAGTAAGCCAGATTGCTGATTACCTTACCTCAAATTCTGCAAATTTGGATGTTATAACTGTAGGGGAGGGTTTAACTATGATGAACAACAATCCTGTGTCTGATGGTTTGGCTCCTGTTATTACTCAGTCTGACATTACAGTCGAGGCGGTTAATGCTTCTGGAGCTCAAGTTTCTTTTGATCCAGTAGTTACAGATTTTGATTCAGGGCTCACTACAACCCTAAATGCATTTTGTACTATCCCGAACTCTGTGCCTGATCCAGAATCTGGTTTGATATTCCCAACAGTGATTGCTTCGGGTGCGAATTTTCCACTAGGTACTACTGTTGTTACTTGTACTTCTGCTGATACAGGGGGCAACTTGGCTACCAAGACCTTCAATGTAAATATTGTTGACACTACAAAGCCAGTTACGACTATTAATTCGGCTACCAATGGTAACAGTCATATGCTTGCTTCAAACGAAGTCACAGGTTCTGACTCTGTCTCAATAGCTTTTTCTGCAACTGATGCAGTAGGTGTTGCAAGTTCACAGTGCGATATCGATGACTTGGGTTACAGTAATTGCACAAGCCCAAAGACCTACACAAGTCTATCAACTGGTAGTCATACAGTGAGTGTCCGCTCAACTGATACTTCAGGCAACATCGAGTCAACAGCAGTCTTTACTTGGACAGTAGATAAAGAGGCCCCAGTTATCGAAGCTCATGACAATGTTTCAGTTGAAGCGACTTCAAACACTGGCGCAGTTGTAACTTACACTTTACCAAGTGTGACGGACAATTTGGGCACTGGCCTTTCAGCTACATGTTTACCTACTTCTGGTTCAACCTTTGCTCTAGGCACAACTCCTGTACTCTGTGATGCCGTTGATGGGGCAGGGAACAATGCAGTTCAAACATCTTTTGATGTTACTGTAGTCGACACTACTAAGCCAGTCATAACTCTAAATGGTGGCAACCCTCTAACACTTCAAGCTGGAAGTTCATATGTAGAAGCTGGTGCAGTAGTAGCTGACAATTATGACACTGGCCTTTCTGCTACCGTTGATTCTTCTTCAGTTAATGTAAATGCTCTTGGTTCATATAGTGTTACTTACAATGTTACTGACTCAAATGGCAATGTAGCTGACACTGTGACTAGAACTGTAAATGTCATAGATACAACTAAGCCAGTTATAACTTTGTCCGGTACAACCCCAGTTAGTATCGAAGTTGGCTCCATATATAACGATACTGGTGCTACTGCCAATGATAACCTCGATGGCAACATAACAGCTTCAATTGTGACTACAAATTCCGTGAACACAGGAGTGGTAGGTTCCTACACTGTTAAATACAATGTCACTGATGCTAATGGTAATGTAGCAACCGAAGTTGTTCGTACTGTTAACGTTGTAGACACAACTAAGCCTCTAATAACAATCCTTGGAAACAACCCAGAAAGTTTGGAAGTTGGTTCTATTTACACTGATGCCGGGGCAACTGCAAGTGATAATTATGATGGTGACCTAACTTCTGTTATCGTAACAACAAATACTGTTGATGCTAATACTGTGGGTGCGTACACTGTGAAATACAATGTCACTGATGCGAATGGTAATGCAGCCATTGAAGCAACAAGAACAGTGAATATAGTAGATACTACAATCCCAGTCATCCAGGCACATGACAATATTTCAGGTGTTGAAGCCACTTCTCACGATGGCGCAGTAGTCACATATGATGCTCCGTTAGTTGACGACAATTATGATACTCAATTCTCTGCAGTGTGTACTCCAGTATCTGGGTCAACCTTTGTCTTGGGTAGTACAACCGTTAACTGTACTGCCGCAGATTCAAATAACAATGATGCTCTAGGTACAAGCTTTACTGTGGAAGTTGTAGACACCACAAATCCAGTCGTAGATGTCACCACGCCAGCAAGTCCAACTAATAGCACTCCATCAATTACATTTACAGTAACAGATAACACAAACACAACCACCGAATGTAAAGTTGATGATGGTGCATTTGTATCTTGTACCAGCCCTTTTGCTCCAAGTATTACAACAGATGGGTCACACACAGTGACAGTAAAAGCCACCGACGAAGGTAACAATACAGCAGAATCTACTACTGGGTCATTTACTACCGATGCTACTGCACCGAGCGTATCTGTCACAGTTTCTCCAGTAAATAATTCATTTATAAATACAAATACAGCTACTATTCAGTTTGACGCAGAAAGTGGTGCAACTCTCGAATGTACTTTTGACGCTTCACCAGTGGCTCCATGCACAGTGTTGACTGACCATGTTTTTGACACATTGCCAGATGGACTACACACATTCTCAGTTACTGCTACAGATAGTGTAAGCAACAATGCAACTGCCTCAGTGTCATTTACTGTCGATACAATAAAGCCTGTAATAAGCATTGATACTGTAGCTACTCCAACGAGTGATACTACACCTAGTATTACTTTCACAATCGTTGATGTAAATACATCCGGCGCGGAATGTAATGTCGACGATGCAGGGTTTAACCCATGCATTTCTCCTTACACCACTCAAGCTCTCTCAGATGGGTCACATACAATAAAAATTCGTGCAACTGATGTGGCAGGTAATGTGAGCGATGAAGATTCTGCAGCAT
>CAYZOL010000051.1:0-5619 GCA_964480325.1 uncultured Candidatus Saccharibacteria bacterium
AGAAATTTTGTACACACGGTCAAAGCCTGTGAGATCAGCAAAGCATTCGTCTATACTGTACTCCTCCACATCATCCACATAGCCCCGCACAATATCAAACATCATCGATGAGTAGCGCGCGTATGATTTGTAATCCCCGGCCATGATTATGACCTTAGGGAAAAACTTTTTAACTCGCCAGATGGGCATGCCCCTCGTTATGCCAAGCGCCTTTGCCTCATACGACAAAGCAGATACTATGCCACGCTCTTCACCGGTAACCACGGGTAACCCTTTTAGCTTTGGATTTTTGGCGACTTCCACACCTACGAAAAATGCATCCCCATCCATGTGGAGTATTACTTTTTCATGTTTTATTTTCCCCGCCTCTACTCCGCGCATCCATACATTATAAGTGAACGCACGTTCACTATGCAAGTATAGCTACCCTGCCCTTTTTCACAGCACTCCCTAATAAGCAGATAATGCCGGAAACTTCCAAAATGCCTTAAGGCTTTTCTTTTTTATCGGCAAAATTTCGTACGCGTTCAGCAAAACTATTTATGCGGTCTGTTGCCAATATTGTGATAGAGGCAAGCATTGTCCCTACCCCAACCAAGATATATATAGACGTAGCAATCAAGGAAATGTCACTCGTAGGATGAAAATCCCCGTAACCAATGGTGGTCAGCGTAACTACTGAAAAATAAAAACTCTGGATCCAAGACCAGTGTTCCAAGTTATGAAAAAGTACTGTTCCACCTCCAAGTAAAAAAGTAATAGCAACTACTGCCACCAATAAGTGATATCTACTAGAATCCATTTGCATGACTGTATTATAACAAAAATTAACATATACGCACAGCAGGTAGGAGTTGAGCCTCTTATTGCGGATTATCTACTTTTTTCGTTTTACTGATTTAAATTTTCCCTTAGCTTCGTAATAGCTCGGGATAAATTTGCCCTAACACTACTCGCCTCGATGCCTAATTTTTCGGCAATTTCATCGCTGTTGAGGCCTTCGTATACAAAGAGGTTCATTACTTCTTTTAGGCGTCGAGGTAAAATATCTATGCCTTTTTTTATTTTTTGCATTTTTAAACTTTTTTGTTCTTGAGCAATCAGGTTATCAATAGCTGTTGTCGGCCTCGATTCTCTTTTTTGTTCTGGAATAAAAGACTCCGCAAGAATTCGCAACCTGTTGGCTTGTATTGCGTAGTATCTTTTTAAGATGTTGATAGTGGTTTTCTTAAGCCAAGCAGGTTCCTTGCCAGGGGCAACCTCGTCTAGATTTGTTAGTAGTTTTATAAATGCCTCTTGAACGGCGTCTTCTACCTCTTGTTCATTGAGCGAGAAATTTTTCTTAGTAAAGGCTACTATTTCTTCCTTGTGATTTAGATATACCTCATCAAAACGACTCTTTGGCGCTTTTGGCGTAACAATCTCTTTGTCTTCTTTTTGACTTTTTCAGTGGCTTTATTTTTTAAGAAATCTAGCTTGGCCTGTAGATTTTTATCAGTAGGGGTTTTCTCAATAAATTCCATATGCGTGGAATTATAACACAAGTATTCCAGAGTAGGATTTTGCCTTTAGCGACGATCGTCCTTGCGGATTACAAAAATCCTAATTTTGTAAACAATTCTATTGAAGGTGGGCTTAACTTAATTTCTTTTAGTTCAGTTACCTCAAACCATCGGTACTCGTTAAATTCATGTGGATCAAGTATTACTTGAGTACTATCTGCCGGTTGGCCTAGAACAACCTTATATGTGAAAAAATTCATTTTAGCTAACACCTTTTCTCCTGTATCACGCAATGTTTTTTCAGCTTCACCAGACATGGTATCATCCACCAACTCAATTTCAAATGGTTGAATATCTATTCCTGTTTCTTCTTGTACCTCTCTTATGAGGGTTTGGATTTTTGTCTCCCCTGGCTCGACTCCTCCACCTGGAATTTTCCAAGAATCTCCATAAACCGCACCAGATGATGGGTTGGTGTTACGTGCCATAAGCAACTTCCCATCACTTGAGTATATGTGCCCAGATACAATTTCTCTATTTATTGTTCTCATAATATTTTGAAGTTTTTAATTTATTCCAAACTATGTGTATGAATATATCCTACCATATTATCATTCTTCAAACTGAAGCCATAAGTCCCCTATTTAAATAGAGACTAGCCCCCTATCTACAAACCCTTCTCTAATTAGTATTATTTTCTATGTTTAAATATTAGCCTAATCCCAAAACTTCGGTTTCGGAAAAGGCTTCGCGTGGGCTGGGAGATTACTGTTTCTTTAGCATGCACTGTTGGTTGTCGAGAGGAATGAATTTTAGTCCATGCTTGGTTATATAATCGTCCCAAGCCTTTCTTGCTCCCGGGAAAGTAAGTGAGCCATAATCATCACAAACCACAATTCCTCCTGAGCTCATACGAGGCACGTAGTATTCAAGACAATCAAGTGTTGACTGATACAGGTCTACGTCAATATGAACAAAAGAATACTTTTCATCATTCTTTGGAAAGACTTGTGGGATCCAACCTTTTACGATCTTCACCCATTTTTTTCCCTCAAATATTCGTACAATATTTTCATAATTTACATTTGCAAATCTGTGTTCATCAAATTTAAGAGAAAACTCTCCATCAACACCGACAATATAATCCTCTCTAGAACTAGCGGGTAATCCTTCAAAACTATCGTACAAATAAAGATTCTTAACCTTGTTTATACCTGCATTCTCCATTATGTGTGCAAGAAGATATGCGGTGGAACCCTTGAACACACCGCACTCAACAACAGACCCTGGTACCTCTTTTGTATCCAACAGGAGCTTACACATATTTTCGCTACGCCTTACTTTATTTATTGCTTCTGCTGGATTTATGCCGGCAGATGTCGCATCTAGGGATTCTTTATATAATTTCCAAAAAACTTCTTTCTCAGAAATTTCAAAATTAAAAAGTTTGCAAATAAACTCAGTCAACAAAACTTCGTCAATAAGTGGATTATGAGGCCCATATGTAAAATCTCTTTGCATTATTTAAATAATAGCACAATTCCAAAACTTCGGCTTCGGGAAGAGCTTCGCGAGGGCGGAACACAGAGGCATTGCCTGGGTTCGATTTTTTATTCTTTAGGTCTAACTGATATAATTCAACAATGCAAAAAACAGAGAGCAAAGATTACTTCATGATGTTTTCTAACCTTTTTCTTTTACTGCCTGTGGTTTGGGCTGGTGTATATAGCCAATGGTTGTATCTTTTCTTGGCATCTGGGCTCGCTATTTTTTCACCACTTTATCATTGGTATAGAATAAATAATAAAAGTTATTTCTACACTAGATTATTCAACAACCTTGATTGGCTGTTTGCCATAGGGGCATTTGCGTATATGTTTTTTTATGTATATAAGTATGTCCCTGTTTCTCAAAAGATTGATTTCTATGTACTTTTATCCTTGCTGATTTTATTCTTTTGGTATGGATATAAATTCGGTAGTTATGCAAAGATTCATCCATGGTTTCATATTTTCGCACCGATAGTTTCATCTGCTATCCTCATAGTAGCTAATGGTAGCTAAAGAGTGACTTCTCGAGGACAGTCTTGGCGAGGTTAAAGGTACCTGACCCCTTTTTCCCAATTCCAAAACTTCGGTTTCGGGAAGGGCTTCGCGAGGGCGGAACCTGCAAATTAATCAAAATCCTCGTCTAGACTTAGCTTGCCTAAACGAGGATGGTTTTTAGAGAGGCTTGTGACATTTATAGCACGTCACACGATCAGGAGCATTTCGAGTGTGACAATTTTCACACTCTATGTATTTTAATTTGCCCCAATCAACAAAAAAAATTTTTCCTTCCATATACAACGAAGTTTAATTCAAAACTAGATTATCACACACAAAAAATCATTGCAAAGATGCTTAACATAGCCGAGATAGTGTAGACAGGGACCGAGTCCCTGTCTACATGGTTTCATATTTTCGCACCGATAGTTTCCTCTGCTATTCTCATGGTAGCTAATGGTAGCTAAACAGTGACTTCGCAAGGACGGGACTTGCAGATTGCTACGGATTAAATTAACAAATTTTCTCCGTGATTGCCGTTACCAAATTCTGAATTAAAGACACCTGAGCCTTTTTACATCCTTTTATCCTAATTCTTATAAGCTAAATCCCATGCCACTTTCAAAGAATTAAATACAGTTGTCATTTCACTTTCAAATTGATCTTGTGTAATTGCTGCAGCGCATTCTTTTGCTAGGTCAACCTTGTCGTTCTCTCGTGACATAGCTGATATTTCTTGTTCAGTCTTTTTCCAAGGAACAGGATAGTATTCTTCCAGCGTATGCGTCGGTAATACTAGTATCTTAACTGGTTCTGTGTCAAGGATTGGATAGTTTCTTCTGAATTGTTCCAACTGAGACTGCTGATCATCTGTTTTTGGAT
The DNA here is from genome assembly GCA_964480325.1 of uncultured Candidatus Saccharibacteria bacterium. Classification (GTDB taxonomy): domain Bacteria; phylum Patescibacteriota; class Minisyncoccia; order Phycocordibacterales; family UBA9973; genus UBA9973. The sequence goes on from CAYZOL010000051.1 coordinate 4,430, forward strand.
TATCACACAAGACGACAGCTTTATCTCTATATATCGGTCTAAGCCAAAGTGGATTATAAACCTTATGGATTGCATCAAAAGATCTATGTTGTTGAATATATCCACCGCTAGCAAATATAATTTGCAATGGCGCTTTATCAGAATAAAATCTTTTAATGACCTCAGAGATAAAATGAAACTCGGATTGCCCTTCAACGATCAGGAAGTTATTTGGCAACAATAGATCAGACGGGCTCCCTCCAAGTAAATCGTAGATTACGGCAAGTTTGTCTAACTCACTGTCCATTGGGACAACACAAGTTATATGTTCTGATTTTTTTACGCAGTACAAATTCTGATAATCCAATTTATCAGTTACAAGTACAGATGAATGAGTATTTATCAATACTTGATCTCCTTGCATAGATAAGTCGACTAAAGCCTTTTTCAGAGCGCGCTGTGCCGTCGGGTGTAAGTGTAGTTCCGCCTCGTCAATCAGAAACAGAAAAGATTTACCAATGTCTTCCTGTTCTCTTCTAAAATCTGCATATGCTTGAATAATAGAAAGCATCAATGCCCTTTGCATTCCATCACCTTTCTCATTAGCGGTAGTTTCTACGCCATCATGAACAGTTGTTTCAAAATTTTTAAGTAAATCCTCAAACAAAGGCTCTGCGACTTTAAACTTTACACTCGAGCAATCTGGAAATTGCTTGGAGAGATAAACTTGAACTTTATCGCCTAAGCTATCCAATTCAATGCGTACTTGTGAATCTTCATTCTGAAAAAGTTGTTGAAATTTATCTCTAAATTCTTGATACTTTTGATCCTTTTCTAAAATTGTTTCCAGTACGCCCGATAACATTATTCCTACTGGAGTTGTCTTCCCAAATTTACCTACTTCATCATAAAACTTTCGAGCGCTGATATATTCAAACCTCGGCAAAAAGTCGTTCAGAGCATTATCAAATCCGGTACCGAGTGAAACTTCTGTACCATTAACTTCGAAGATTCTTTGTTTTTCTGCTCCCCTTCTCTCTATAACGACTAAATCCGCGCTAGAAAGTGCTCTTTTAATCTTTGTCGCATTAGCCTCATGCTTCATTTTGTCTGCCGCTTCCTGTGCGCCGGAAAATGTAATTCTGACCTTTGGGGTATTTTCTACCTTTTTAAAATGAGCAATATCTTCTATAGATTCACCTTTTCTCATT
>CAYZOL010000052.1:0-5463 GCA_964480325.1 uncultured Candidatus Saccharibacteria bacterium
TTTGTATTTCAAAAATATCTTTATGAACCCTCTTCTCATCATTTAAATTGCTATACTGTATTAAATCTACCCACCATCGCTCAACATTAGGATCAGAGTCAGACATCCAAAGCGCGCTTGGTACCACAACAGTGGCATCACCATCTACAACAGTCCTTGGTGAATACGTGGCATATTTTCCTCCTAGGAAACTTCTCTTCGTTTCGTAATTGAGCCCTGCTATGGTCTCCTCACCCCAACCTGCCACCTGGATAACCTTGGCTTCAGGAGGTGGAGTCCAACCGTCGAGTATCTGATGCAAATCCTCATCCTGTGCAAATAATTGGCCTTTCACAATATTTGCATGCTTTGTATCACTATATGCAGGCTCTACTCTACCCTCACCGCCAAGCATATAGTCTGCGAGCTCCGAGGGGTTATCAATATCAGTACCGTATTTATTTATCTCTGGAGCAAAAAGTGGATCATCTTCAAATGTGACTATTTTCTCAGGCGCATAAGGAATCTCCGGCATTGTAAAATATCCAGAAGATGGTACAAGGTTGTACGCTACTGGCATATTGCCTGCTAAGTCCCTTTGCCTTTCGGCCTTCATGACATAACCTAGTGGACCCACATCAATACCATGCAAAAGTGAAATTATGGATTCGGGGCTTCCTACTTGAGGTACTGCAACAAAAATAATTTTGTCTATCTTGTCATAGAGCGGATTGTTTGTATCCTTTAGCTTCTGTACCAAAGCCTTGGTCACAAGCCCGCCATTACTATGAGCAATGATGGTGACCTTGCCGGATTTTGAGCTTGCTTGTAGCTCTTCTAATTTCTTTAAAATAAATGACTCGGAGAAGTCTTGCGCTGTAGCATATGACAACTTGCTATTGTCGAGGACCTTACCGTTAGTGATAATGTCATCTAAAGACAAACGCCAGTCATAAGGGATAAAATCATAGTCTGCTATTAAGCCTTGTGTCTTCCAGTTTTTTAGGTCTTCAAAGAATGAAGCGTAGAAATCTTGATGTACGGCTCCGCCCAATGCTCTAAAGCTGTCCGCCACGCCAGACTCTGAGCCCTCGCCTTCGATTTTTTGAGTATCATTTAAAGTGTACACGTCATTCACACTTTCTCCTGACTGATCATCCTTTAATTCTAGTCGTGCCTGGTCATCATCATTTGTAGATATCCATAATTCTTTATCATAAAAACAATCTGGTCCGGTCAATACATGCGGTCCGCAGTATGTACTGCCTTCACCTTCTTTTTCATAAAGTCTAGTTCCCATCACCCCCGGCAGGAAGAGTACATTTGAAAAACAGTCCACGGTACAAACTGTGTTTGGTGGCGCGTCAGAATTAATTAAAATATAAGGTGATGGAGTACTGTCGCCTAAAAATGTACTCGGGCGATAGCATGTAAGATTACAGAAAAAATAATTTCGAGTGTCACTGTATGCAAAAATATCCACAGCCCAAGTATCAGTACCATTAAAAACAATAGGCATGGAAAAATTGGCAGCAGGAACAATATAATGAGTCATTGCACCATTACCATCTGTTACACCTCTTACATAATTAGCTGGTGCAAAGAAAATAACCCCGTTAGGATTAGTAACATTGTAAAACTGCACAACATTAAAGGTTCCTAAGGCTGAGCTTGCGTAAAACTCTACTGACCCTAAGGTGCCCGCACTGGGCACAAACGTGCGTGCACTGTTATGTAAAAGGTTGCTACAGCCTAATCCAAAAGGAGTTACACAACTCTCAAAAGAGTTGGATTGGTCTGGTTGGGAAAATAGTACCGAGGCATATGCTGTGCCTGTAAAGCTTGCAAATAATACGAATAATAGGAGAAAACGTATTCCGTATCTCATACCCTGAGTCTAGCACTGGGGGGATTTTTTGCAAGGAGGGGTTTTAGTACCTCCTATTTTCCACTCTTTCTAGCCACTCCTTATATTCCTTCATCTCTCCATGCTTGCCTGAGCCCCAATACTTTACCAGTATTATTAGGCTCTGGTCCTTGGTAAAAACTTTTAATTTTTTGTATTCAGGAAACCTTTTTGCCCAAAATGCATGTAGCTTTTCAAACGCACTGCAAGCATCTGCTAGATTTTTGAAAACATAAAAGTCATATTCATTTCCATCATCTTTCCACTTTATTGTGTTTGGATACTTTTCTTTGCTTAATGCAGGTTCCTTGCCCTGATCATTTATGCTGAAGGGGTTGTTGGCTACCTGGGCTAAATATGAGGTGCCAAAGTTGGACTCCTTGCCAGCCATCAAAATATAGATATCTTTATTGATACCAGACTTTTTAGATAGCTCTACAACCACACTCTCCATAGCCGAGTAAAATGCATCTTGCACCTCCTTGCGCAATGCTTGAGGTACACCCTTTGTATCACTCCACTGTGCATCGGTTAAAAAATACACCTTGTGCTCTGCATCATAAGTACGGTGACCTTTCCATCCTGGCTTTTTTAATAGTTCTTGAATTTTTGGAAAAACGTTTGTCTCTAAATCCTTGAAAAAATCTTTCTCTAAAATGAACGCTTCATCTTCACTTAAGCCAAGTGGCTGTACGCCTCTTGCCTGCTCGATTTTATTATTATCAGGCTGAATGTCTGGCTTGTTTATCGGCATATCGAACCCATCAAATGAAAAGCTCATGAGTGCATTATACACCAAAATAAATGGTCAGCTAATGCTGTTTTAATTATTGCGAGTTCTTACAAATCCTCGTTTAGTTGCATAGCCTTACGGATGACGACAAACAAAGTCCCCAGTAATGAGAGAGGTAGGAAGATTATCACCGCAAGCTGGGTGTCGGTGAATCTGCTGAAACTCAACTTTTCGATATTGTTGTTTTGAGTATAGATGAATACAAGCAGTACAAAAGGAAAATAATATTTTGCATAGTCTACCCAAGTATAAAAGGACTCTTTCCGGACAAAAAACAAAATTATTGAAGTAAGAAAAACAAAAAAAGACATAATAAAAAGCAAATCTCTGATTTGTAAGAGTATTGGATGACAAAAGACAGGATAAGTTGCACAGTTGGCAAAAAATGCATGGAGATTGCATATAGCTATCCCAAGCACCGCAGAAACAAATATTATTAATCTTTTTTTCTTATGACTCATGTGTACTTCCACAAATTAGAATTATGTTATTCGCCCTCGTTGTTAAAACTATACACTTCAGTAAATGGAATGACGCCGTCTACGGCTTTAAGCATTGCGTCCTCACGCATGGTTAAAGTTCCATTTTTTCTTATTGACTGATAAATTTCTGACTGGTCTGGATTCTTTAAAATTAAGTCTTGAAGCTCTTTGTCTATCTTAAACATTTCAAAGATACCAATACGTCCGCGTGTCCCAGACGGGCACTCAGGTGATGGCACCGTATCATACATTTCATCTTTTATTACAATATTTTTCTTAAATTCTGGAGGCAGGTCTCTGATCTGTTCTTCAATCTGAGCTTTTATGCTTGGATCCATTGGGACCTTTTTCCTAGATGCAGGAAAGGTCAACCTTACGAGTCTTTGCGCAACTGAAAGTATAAGAGTAGGAGCAATCAGATAAGGGTCCACGCCCATGTCTATGAGTCTTGGTATGGCGCCAACTGCATTGTTGGTGTGAAGAGTTGAAAATACAAGGTGCCCAGTAAGTGCAGCCTGGATAGCAAGCTGAGCCGTCTCCGCATCACGTATCTCACCCACTATCACTACATCTGGGTCCTGACGAAGGATGGATCGGAGTCCTGAGGCAAAAGTATATCCTATCTCAGGTATAACCTGTGACTGGTTAATGTCACGGATTTGATACTCTACTGGGTCTTCAAGTGTAACGATGTTTTTTTCTTCTTTGTCGAGTTCGTTCATTATTGAATAAAGCGTAGTTGATTTACCAGAACCAGTTGGTCCAGTGATAAGCACTAGTCCAAAAGGTTTTACTATTGCTTCTCGCAACATATCAACATGGGCTTTAGACAAACCAAGGTCCTCTAACTTCCTTGCTCCCTTTTCTGAATCGAGTATACGTATAGCAACCTTTTCTCCGTAGTAGCCTGGCATTGTAGAGACACGAAAGTCGATCTTCCTGTTGTCTACTGTGGTAGAAAACGATCCGTCTTGGGGTTTTCTTTTTTCATCGAGGTGCATTTTTGCAAGTATTTTTACACGCGCCACAATACCACCGTGTACATTAAGCGGAAGCATGATGGTGGTGTGGAGTTTACCATCCACGCGGTATCTTACCTTTACTTTCTCTCCGGTATTTTCGATATGTATATCTGAGGCATTACCTTCAATAGCATTACGCAGGATTACTGCTACTATTTTTATTATTGGAGCATCCTCAACTATTTTTAACTCCGTTTTCGGTTTTATATTTTTTAGCTCGTTATTTAAATTCTCTTCACTAAGTGCTTCTTCAATGGCCTGCTTATCCTTTTTTGTATCTTCATCTTCATTGGTGTCTAGCGCCTCTAGGGCCTCTCCTACTTGAACCGAGATACCCTTGTAAGCCTGCATCACCTCCTTGTAATCACTGCCTGAAATTAGAAAAATCTTAAACGGAATACCCAATTTTGCAGAAATAAATTGCAGTGCATCGATGCCTTGGATGTTTTCAGGGTCTACTATTCCTATGTGAAGCACCCCTTCCTTCAAACCAAAAGGTACAAAGTTATAATGGGCTGCTGAATCTTCAGGAATGAACTTTAAAATTTCAAAAGGTATTTCCTTTACATTTACCTTTGCGACAGGTATATCAAAATACTGACCCTTCGCCTCCAAAATTTGATTTGCCTCTACTCCAAGTTCTTCCAATGCGTCTTCAACGCTACCATTGTGTTTTTCTTTGGCAAGGTTTTTTATCTCTTCTATTTGTTGACTATTGATAGTCCCCTTTTTTACTAATTCTTCTAAAAAACTCATATTTTAATTTGGATTTATTTCAGCTACATTCGCATCTGCCGTCATTTTTAGCTCTTGATCCAGAGCATCTTCAAGCATAGATTGCTTACCCGAAGTAGCAGGCTTTGCGCTAGATGGTACGCTTGGGAGAGCGTTAGTTTTAACTGGTGTGGTAAATGTTTCCAGTGTTTTTGTCATGGAGGTAGTCTCAGGCATAACATCTACTCCAAGTGGTGCAAAAGGATTTGGACGACCCTCCTTCCCCTCTTGGATAAGTAAAATACTAGAATCTTTTAAGTGTTCAAATGCAATATCTGAAAAAATTGAATCATTAAGTGATATGCTTTTTACATTTAACAGTAAAGTCAAAAAGTCCTTTGCTATCTGTGAATTTTTTGTTATGTCTTTAGTTTGTGTAACAGTACCGGTAGCGGTTGCAGGCGCTGTGGGTGTTGCAGAGGTTGTGACGAGCGCACTTGGTGCATCATTTTTTTTGATAAGCAAAACATATACTGAAGTCAGTACTACTCCTATTGCGATAAATAT
>CAYZOL010000053.1:0-5448 GCA_964480325.1 uncultured Candidatus Saccharibacteria bacterium
AGCAAGGAAGAACTTCTTAATATGAATAACTCATTGATAAGTGAATTTAATATATTTTCCATTGAAGACCCCTTTCAAGAGGAAGACTTTGTTAGCTTCCAAAAGTTAAAGGAGCAAAATCCAAAATTGTTTATTATCGGAGATGATTTAACAGTGACAAATAAAATTTTGGTAGACAAAGCTGTAAAATACAAAAGCATAAATTGTATGATAATTAAACCTAATCAAATTGGCACTCTTTCAGAAACCCTAGATACAATGAAGTTTGCTCGTGATCATGATATTGGTTTGATAGTTAGTCACAGGAGCGGAGAAACAGATGATGATTTTATTGCGGACTTGTCATATTCATTTGGTTGTTTTGGAATGAAGGCTGGCTCTCCACTTAAAGCAGAAAGAATGATAAAATATAACAGGCTAATTGAAATTCTAAAAAAGAAATAATTTTATTATTAATTTAGATATTTTATGTCAGAAGAAAAAAAAGATCTTTTTGTAAGATGGTTCGACAATTTAGGAATTAATGATGTCCCTATTGTTGGAGGCAAGAATGCAGCACTAGGTGAGATGTACTCTAACCTAAAACCGCTAGGAGTAAATATTCCTGATGGTTTTGCATTGACGGCTGAGGCTTACAGACACTTTTTTAAAAAATCTGGACTAGACAAAAAAATTAAAGAGATATTGAGTGACTTAGATACAAAAAATATGCGAAACCTCTCTTTGCGTGGAGAGAGGGCAAGGACTGCAATTCTTAGAGCTGATTTTCCAAAGGACTTGGAGGAGGTCATTGTAAATTCATATGCAGAATTTGAAAAAAAGTACGGTAAAAACATTAGCGTTGCAGTAAGGTCATCTGCCACTGCAGAAGACCTTCCTGGTGCTTCATTTGCGGGACAGCAGGAAACTTTCCTCAATGTTCAAGGAATAAGAGAAGTGCTAACTGCGTCCAAAAAATGCATTGCTTCACTTTTTACAAACAGGGCGATTTCATATAGAGCAGACAAAGGCTTCTCACACTTTGATGCTGCGCTTTCGGTGGGTATACAAGTCATGGTTAGGTCAGATAAGGCATCTTCTGGTGTGGCATTCACCCTCGACACGGAAACTGGTTTTGATAAAGTTATTTTGATAAATGGTGTTTATGGCTTAGGGGAGCTTATTGTGCAAGGGCAGGTAATACCAGATGAATTTATTGTTTTTAAACCTGCTCTTGAAAGCGGGCACAGGTCAATAATTCACAAGAAACTTGGAAATAAAAATATTAAGCTTATCTACGCAAGTAGTGGTATTAAAAAAGTAGAAGTAGATAAATCCGAACAAACGAAGTTCTCTTTAACTGAAGATGAGGTTACAAAGCTTGCAAAGTGGTGTTTGGAGATTGAGAAATACTTTTCAAAGAAACATAACAGATATCAACCGATGGATATTGAATGGGCTAAAGATGGCGTAACCGGTGAACTTTTTATTGTACAGGCCCGTCCAGAAACTATCCACTCTTCAAAGGATAAAAATGTATTAGTAGAGTACAAGTTAAAAGAGAGAAGAAATGTCTTGATTAAGGGAATAGCAGTAGGTAGTAAAATTGGTGCAGGTGAGGTAAGGGTGTTAAAAGATGCGCGCAATATTAATGATTTTAAAGAAGGTGAGGTATTGGTCACAGAAATAACAGATCCAGATTGGGAGCCTATTATGAAAATAGCTTCCGCAATAGTCACCGACAAAGGAGGCAGGACCTCTCACGCTGCTATAGTTTCTCGTGAGCTTGGTATTCCTTGTATTGTGGGCACAAGTGATGCAACCAAGAAATTAAAAAATGGGCAGGAGGTAACCGTATGTTGTTCCGAGGGTGAGGAGGGTGTAGTCTTTGAAAAGATTATTCATTTTGAAAAAATAGAACATAAGTTAGATACCATTCCTAAACTAGGAACGGACATCATGATAAACATAGGTTCACCAGATGAGGCTTTTAAAAGTTGGAATTTACCAGCAAAGGGAGTAGGGCTGGGTAGACTTGAATTTATCATTGCCTCACACATAAAGGTGCACCCAAATGCGTTAATAAATTATGAACAATTAAAAGTCAAAAGAAAGACTGATAAAAAAATAGACGAGCTGGTGAGCAAAATTGACACTTTAACTCTCGGGTATGAATCTAAAAAAGATTTTTATGTGGACAATTTAGCTCGCGGAATAGCAAAGATCAGTGCGGCAATGTATCCACACAAAGTGATCATAAGATTTTCTGACTTTAAAACTAATGAATATCGCTCACTGTTGGGAGGTGACCTTTATGAACCCGAAGAGGAGAACCCAATGCTTGGCTGGCGTGGTGCATCACGATACTATGATCCTAAATTCAAGGAGGCTTTTGGACTGGAGTGTGAAGCGCTTAAACGAGTAAGGTATGACATGAATATGCGCAACGTGATACCAATGATACCTTTTTGCAGGACCTTGGAAGAGGGGAGGAAAGTTCTTGATGTAATGAAGGAACACGGCCTTAGTAAGGACCATGATGGTGATTTTAAAACATATATGATGTGTGAGATACCATCTAATATCCTACTAGCACATGAATTTTTACATTTGTTTGATGGTATGTCTGTTGGATCCAACGACTTGACTCAGCTTACTCTTGGATTAGACAGAGACTCTGGAGTAGTGGCGCATGTGGGAAATGAGATGAATGAGGCAGTCAAAATATTAGTATCACAAATAATTAAAACTTGTACCGAAAGAAATAAATATATTGGTTTTTGTGGACAGGCCCCATCGGACCACCCTGAATTTGCAAAGTTTTTGATAGAACAGGGCATAGAAACCATGTCACTTAATCCAGATACTGTGATTAAGACCTTGACGATGCTTGGAGAGGAGTCAAACTTGTAAAACATTTATATCTTGCTTTGTGCGGGATGGGGTAATCGAAACCCCGTCTAATCCTTGGGAAGGACTCATTCTACCACTAAACTAATCCCGCATTATATTCACAACTTTGGCTACCCTCCGCCCTTACTTTGCCCTTTAAATATAACGTCATTTAGATGTATAATCAAGTGTTTTGAGGCTAACAATTAACGTGATATAATAGCAGTATTAGAACTAAACATACATTAAATTATGGATAATACCAACACTGTGAGCGCAAAAAAAGTAACAATTTATTCAACACCATCATGTCACTTTTGTCATATGGCAAAAGATTTTTTTAATGAAAAAGGTATAGCTTTTACTGATTATAATGTAGCTGAAGATATGGAAAAAAGAAAAGAGCTCATAGACAAAAGTGGACAGCTAGGAGTGCCAGTTATTTTTATTGGAGAGGACATGGTTATTGGCTTTAACAAGCCAAAAGTTGTGGCTCTTTTGGGACTCTAGTCTAATATTTTTTAATAAACAGGAGTAGACTACTGTTACTAATGTCTTCATCAGTTAGAGATTCCTTCCATAGACCGGAGTTTTTTTGCAAAACATAACCACCCGCAAGAGTGTAGTTGTTTTCTAGATAGTCACCAAAAAATTGTAAAAAATCCTGAGGTACACCTCTGTAGTTAAAGTCTATCATTGCAAGTTTTGATACAACCACTGCCTTTGGGGGTTTCTCTTCTAAATCCCTTATAACCTCCTGTTGGTATTGTAGACGCACAGGTGTGTTTATCGTAAGTGGGTATGAAATTACAAACCTTGAGCTACTTTTTCTGTCTGAGTAATAAAGTATTTGTGGTTCTGAGCCGGCTATATACACATAGTCCGAAGGCAAAGTTGCAAGTTCAATTTTTTTTGCAATAATTTTTGACTCAATAAATGGGCTGATTTTTCCGTATGTTAGAAGTGATAATTCTTCAGGTGATATAAAAAATTGTCTTCGGCCCCCACTTAACATTATGAGTAATATTATAATTATTAGTATTGCTAGGATGCTCTTTTTTTGTTTTTGATGGGGAAGTTCAGTTAGAAATTTTTTTTCAAAGTAGGCAGAAACTAGATTAATTCCTGATGCAATTATTATTACCCAAAAAGGCATCAATAGAATTACATAATGGACCTGTGGTCCGTATATCACTGCCAACACGGAAGAAGAAAGCAATCCAATATATAATTTTTTAATGTCTGAAAACAACGAAATAAACGTCAAAATAAAAAGGGGCCACCAAATATACAAAAACAACTTTAAATTATATAAAAAAGTCCAGTTATTACTTCCGATTTCTTTTATATAACTCATATTGTAGGCTACTGCGTTTTCCCAAAAAGCTCTTCCGCCATCATTTAGCAAAAAATAACCTAGGAAGATGGCCGTGGAAGCAAGGCCACCCATGAACATGTACATAAAACTTTTAAATACTAGTTTGTAATTTTTTTTGCTATTCCATATTTGCAACATCCAGTGTGTAAACAAAAATAGCAGGGTAAACAATGCTATAGGCTTGTAAAGCAATGAAGTCACAGCCAAAAACCCTGCAAAAAAGCACACGTAAGGCGAGGCAAGATTATTTTGCCTGTGTTTGACATATAGGGCAACTACGCCCACAAGAGGCAATAACATAAATATTTCGGTATTTGCAGCCAGCGCTGAAATATAAAACAATGAAAGCATGGGTACTATTAAATACATGCTGGCTGTGCCTGCATATGCTCCGTATTCTTTTTTTACAACGTACCTTACAAGTAAGGCAATAAAAAATATAGTGATACTAAGCAGTGCTCGGGGTGGCCATACAGCAAAGGGGTCAGGATCCAATAATTCAGCCATTGCATAGGTATATATAATCATTGGAGGCTTTTGCATAAAGGAATCACGGTAGGGCAATCCTCCATCAAGCAAAACTCTGGCACTATAGGCATACTCACCTTCGTCACGTTCAAAAGGCATGTTGTAACTATTCCAGTGCAAAAGCACAATAAAAAGAGCTAATCCAATAAGAGAAAGGATTCTTTCTATTTTTTTTGAATCAAATTTATTTAGCATAAATTGCTCATTATTGTGCCCCCACTCCGAATCGAACGGGGATCTATTCCTTAGGACGGAACTGTTCTATCCATTGAACTATGGGGGCAATGGATATAATTTAACATAAAAGCTATATATTCCCAAGTTATTTGTAGTAAATTAAAAAGTTGGATTTTTGTTTTTCTTATGCTAAAATAGCTCTTATGGATTCTGAATCCAAAGAATTACTAGAGAGTACATTCAAACTTGCAAAAGAGAATAATGCAATGCTTCGCAAGGTTCGAAATGTCCAAAAGATGGACTCCCTTTTTGCGTTAGCAAAATTCCTAGTAATAGTAGCAATTGGCGTAGGTTCGTTTTACTTCTTGCAGCCATATATAGATTTTATTCAGAAATTTGTCCATGATGCGAATGAAACTATTAAAAATATAAATAGTGCTTTGCCGAGATAGCTCAGTTGGTAGAGCGCTCCCCTGAAGAGGGATAGGTCCCCA
>CAYZOL010000054.1:0-5413 GCA_964480325.1 uncultured Candidatus Saccharibacteria bacterium
CGCACCAAGGCCATTACCGAGCAGTATGAGTGGAATAGAAAGGGTGAAGGCAAAAGCGCCTAGTACACCATCGATGGAGAAAGTCGTGTCTATAATTTCTAAGAAGAAAAGCTTCGACAAGTCAGACTGCACCGTGCCAGAACCTAGGAGTTTCCTCTCATGCTCTTCAGCATTTTGCTTAAAACCATGAGTAATGAAAAAAAGTGTTGAGCCAACAACAGCGCCAAAGCCCATAAGGCTACTTTCTTGTAGCGCGAACCAAGTGATGACGGTTAAAAGTATGGAAACACATGCATAAAACCATACACCCTTTTGCATGAAATACCTCTCCGCACGTGGAAGCCCGAGCTTTTTATCTTCCAAGAAAAGCCAGTGTAAAAATAAGAATAACAAAAATATCCCTCCAGCTACGAGAAGTATCGGCGCAGAACGCTCGATGGACTCATGTACTAATGGGTCAGATGACCAAGCAGCTGAAATGACTTGGAGTGGAGTAAGCGAGCTATTAAATGCCCAGATAATAGCAAAAGGTAAAACTCCACGAACCAAAAAGACTGCAATAAATATGCCCCAAGTCAGGAACCACCTGCGAGCTTTTTTACCCATAGTTGAGAGGACTTCTGCATTTATGATAGCGTTATCAACGGAGGATATTGCCTCAAACAAAGACAAACCAAGTATTATGAATATAGCGCTGAGCATCCTTATATACTAGCTTATTTTCGTGTATTTTCCAATTTTAGTCCTCCTGATTTTATAGGCCAATGCTGGAACGCCAAGCTTCTCCCCAAGAGCATTTGCAATAGTGCGCACATAGGTACCACTTGAACATTTTATTTTGAAACTAGCGATGTAAAACTTTTCATCTTTTTTCTCCAATTCCTTATGCCATGTTTTTAATATTTCTTTTTGCCTGAAATCCCCGTTAACCTTTTCTATTCTTTTTCTTATATCATCTAAAAGTTTTTTACTACTCACTTTTTTTAAAGCAAAGAACTTCAAACTTTTTACTTCCACATCACGCTCTGGCACCTCTACCTCCCCTCCCTCTCGAGCATACTGCCAGAGCTGTTTACCATTCACAGTTTTAGAAGAATACATTGGATACTTCTGCACAATTTTGCCTTTGAAGAATTTTAGATTTTGTTTTATCTTCTTTTCCAAATCTAACATTCCAACATTCTGCAGAATATGAGAATGTTCTACATTACCAAGAATATCATATGTATCCGTGGCAAAACCAAACAAAACTTCGAATTCATATTCCTTATCCATATTCAGGTACTGTTCTTTTTTATGCACTTCATCCCCTGCCAAAATTATTAGCAATCCTGAGGCCATAGGATCAAGCCGTCCTGCATAGGTCATAGACACTTCTTTATACTCCATGTGAGTAGAACGAAAAGAAGACAGCGCTTCTAGCGGTGTCTCCCCTTCTTTTTTATTTAGCAATATAACTTTTTTGATAACTTTCTTCAAATTATTTTTTGCCTTTCTTTTTGACAACTTTTTTCACTGGAGCTTTTGTTGCCTTCTTTACAACCTTCTTTACAGATTTTACTGATTTTTTGACTTTCTTTTTTGCGCTCTTGGCTAGCTTTTGAGCATCACCTGAGAGTACCTTCCAATGCTTCTTTAGATCCTCCACAGCTTCATTTACTTCATCCACACTCACCCCCTTTGCATCTGCGTATTTTTTTGAAACTTCTTCAACGACTTGATGATAGATAGGCTCGGTTACTTCCTTCATGTTTTCAAACTTTTCTGCAACCTCATCTTGCATGTCCTCGGCCCAGCGCTTTAATTTCTTCTGGTTCTTTTTACCATTTGGACCAAATAACATATATGCTGCACCAGATAGTGCTGCTACACCTGCCCCTACTGCAACTGCCTTACCTGCCCCACCCTTTTTATTTGTTTGTTTTTTTGTCATGACTTTATTATAAAATTTTAATAATTAATTTTCACCCTTCTTCTTACGTGCCTTCTTTTTTCCAAAGAAAAACCTAAAAATCATGCTTTCCTCAATATTTTTACACAGCTCCTCAACATGACCTGATGCGTGTGTGACTCCCTTTTTAACAACACCTGATATTTCTTTGAAATCTTTTAGGATTTTTATTATATAAAAAAGTGCAGTTATTAAAAGAATGGTCAGCACTACTACAGATATTGTAGTTACAAAAAAGAATACGTCTGCTTTTGCTATAGTTTCCATAATTGCATTATAGCACTGTTTTGTTTAATTTCAGCCTAGTTTCAAGGGTTTTAACGGCCTTATCCAACTTAGATTTTAGTCCATATCTGGCTGAGAGGGATTCCGATTTTGCAAAGTTCATTAGCTCTTCGAGTTCAGATGTGTTTAGATCAACGGTGTTCAAATTACTGTCTTCTTTTAGTTTTGTATATGACTTGGGTCGAAGTATGTTTTTACCATAGTCGTTATAAAAACTAAGTAACCCTATCAAGACGTCTCCTGGGCTTACTTCTTTTGATTGTTTCATAATCAAACCATCATGTGGACTGTATTCCATGCCATATTATAGCATTTATTTGATTTTTCGTGTAAATTAGAAAGGTGCAGATATTTGGAGGCGTCGGATTGCGCCTCTACGGCGCATCCGCCGATGAGGCGGAAGCGGTAAAAAAATGTATTACTTTTATGTTCTAAGATTTACAAAGAATAATAAACTTTATTATGGGTTTACCAATAACCTAAAAGGCGTATATTGGACCATAAGTCTGGTCAATCAAAGTTTACTTCAATAAATGGTGAGTTCGAGTTAATCTTTTACGAGGCATACATAAACAAAAAGGATGCTCAAGAAGCAGAGAAGTACTTCAAGACTGGGCACGGTAGAGAAATTTTGAAGGGTAAGTTGAAAAATTATTTTGGAGGCGTCGCATAGCGGTCTAGTGCACTACCTTGGAAAGGTAGCAGGCTCGTAAGGGTCTCGGGAGTTCGAATCCCCCCGCCTCCGCCTTAAAACTAAACAAACAAAAAGCCACCCCATGATGGAGCGGCTTCGATTTTTCCGTTTTTACTTCGGCTGCTGGGATTTTGGCCCAGTTCCGGTGCGGTACGGCAACCGCAACGATGGGAAAAATTAATTTTTGCTTTTATTGCAAAAGTAACAGTAATCCCCATTGGAGACTCTTTTGCAATGCTTGCATTGAATATTAATGTTTCCCCAATCGACTTCGATAATTCGATTTTCAAACATACGTCACACTATAACATAAATTATTAAAATTACAAGGGTGTAACATTAAACTTAGACAGGAACTCTTGCTTAGACAAAAATCCGCCTTTTACTGTAAAAGATGGTTTACCTGTTTTTAAAAAGTCACTAAAACGCTTTTGGTTTAGAACCCCATTTTGATCAAAAAACTGCCCCCAAAATGCATCTCCATGAAAATAATCTTCAAACTTCTCCCCTCTAAATTCATGAAAACCTATGCGCTTACCTATTGGTGAATCTACAATCCACGACACAGCAACAACCCCTTTTGAGTCAGGGTATTTTTCATTTAGATCTTGTGCGATTGGTCTAAACATTCTTTCAGGAAAGAACGTAAAAGAATCATCCGATGAAGCAGAACTTGTTTTAAGTATGGGGATATGAATTAGCATATATTGATCTCCTTTCGACATCCCAAAATCCTTTATACCTTCTAATCCTTTGATGTCATTTGCAATAGTGTAACTTAAAAATCCGGATTTTATTTTTTTGTCCTCATTTATAGTTGTAATATCACCTGTAAACTGCCAACTTTCTATTGTATCTTTTACTACCTTTAATGCTTTTTTATACCATTCATTAGGGCTGTCCTTACATAACTGCATCAACTGATCCATAACTTTTTTATCAAAATCAACAAAATTTAGACTTTCTCCAGATGGAAAACCCCCAAACTTATGAACATAAGACCAATAAATAACATTTGATAAATCTGTATATTTGTTTAAAAGTGAGTGAAAATCCAACTCTTTGTCGTCTTCAGTTAAAAAGGGAGTTTTTTTTGTCATCAAATGTTCTACATACTCAAATTGCATAGGCAAAAGGATTTCCCCTGTAATAAGTTCTTCATTCTCTATTAAACTTTGATTAACTAATTGTGTCTCCTTTTCAATTTTCATAACTTTATTTATATTAACTTTATAAATTCCTCTTCGTTTAGCACTTTCACCCCAACTCTTTGCGCGTTGGCTAATTTTGATCCAGCATCAGATCCAGCCACTACATACGAAGTATTTTTGGAAACTGAGCCTGAAACCTTGCCCCCCAGAGCCAGTATTTTTTCTTTTGCGATTTCACGAGACATGCCAGCAAGTGTGCCCGTAAGGACAAAGGTAAGTCCTGAGAATTTACCTTTCTCAGACTTTTTCCCCTTCTCTACCACAACCCCATTTTGTTTTAGCTTTTCAATAAAATCTAGATTGTGTTTATCTCGGAAGAATTCATAAACACTTTTTGAAACTGCTGGACCAATATTTTCTATCTCATTTATTTCTTCCATGCTTGCCTTTTGCAACCTCTCTAAACTCTCAAAGTTTTGGGCCAAATCACGTGCCGTCTCCTCCCCTACATGCAGTATCCCTAGTGCCCACAGGAATTTTGAAAGGGGTGTTCTTTTTTTAATCTCAATTTCATTTATTATATTTTCTGCGGACTTTTCACCAAACCTCTCTAAGATTGATATATCATCTTTAGTAAGGGTAAAAATGTCCGCCGCATCAGTGATAAGTCCTTCGTCTTTAAACCGACGCAAAACCTTCGGACCGAGCTCGTAAATATCAAATACACTTACAAAGTGCTCTATATACCTCTCGTTCTTGGCAGGACATTTTTTGTTGGTGCAAAAATATGCGACAGATTGCTTCGGCGAATCATTGTCTCGAAAAGCACGCATATCCGCCTGCTGGCGGATTGCTCTGCTCGTCCCAGTCGTCCTGCGCAAGGCTTTTCTCGACAAGATATCGCCTTCGCTATTTTCTTTTTTTTCTATTACCCCACCACAAACAGGGCAGGAACTTGGCATTTTGAATTTTTTCTCTTTTCCAGTGCGAAGCTTGGGCAAGACTTCCACTACCTTTGGTATTACGTCCCCTGCTTTCTCGATGACCACAGTGTCCCCTATTCGTAAATCAAGCCGTTCTATCTGGTCCATATTATGAAGTGTAGCTTTTGATACGGTTGACCCAGCAACACTGGTAGGCTCAAACAGCGCAAGAGGCGTCAGAACTCCAGTACGCCCAACGTTTACCTTAATATCCCTAACAACAGTTGTGGCACGCTCTGCAGGATATTTGTAGGCTACAGAGTACCTTGGGGCCTTACCTACCACACCGAGCACTTCTTGAAGCTCTAACTCATCCACACACACCACTACGCCGTCTGTGCCGTATGGA
>CAYZOL010000055.1:0-5394 GCA_964480325.1 uncultured Candidatus Saccharibacteria bacterium
GGGTATGCTTTTTATCTTTGAGCGTCCATCTAAGAAGTTTTTCTGGATGAAAGACATGACCTTTGCACTGGACATCATCTGGATAGATGAATATGGAAAGATAATTTATATACAAAAAAACGCAGTACCTGAATCCTTTCCTGGTATTTTTGGACCTGATGAGGACGCCAAATATGTTTTGGAAGTAACATCTGGTTTTGCAGATAGGCACGGGCTTTCGGTAGGGAGCCAGATTGAATTCTTAAACTAAATCAAAAAACACAAGGCGAGCCTTGTGTTTTTTGATTATCTTTTTAGTTAGTTTACAATTTTCCTCATTACTATAACTATTAGTAAAATAATTGCTATTACTATTATCCACTCCCAAGTGGTGTTGGGCAGGAAGCCCGAGCCAAATAATGGGCTGGCTACATTTACGTTTTTGTCTACAGTATTTGAAACCAATCTTGTGTTACTACTAGGTGTTTGAAATGTTACATTATTTGCATTTTGGTTGTTAAAATTACTGGTGTTTACTGTTGTTTCTTGGGTGTGGACTGTAACGGGGACGATTCTGTCTACGTACCTTGTTTCATTTATAACGTAGTTGGTATTGGTGCTAACTTGCTGGTTTTGGTATGTGTTTGTTTGTTTGTAATTTGTTAAGAAAGTTTCAATATTACTTTTGGCTGTGCCACGAGTATTGTCAATGACAGCTCTAAAATAATACACTGTGTTCGGTGAAAGGTTATAAATATTTGCCGAGATACTCTTTGTGTATGAGTTTGTGCCTATAAAGGTATGTATGGTTTCATACACATTGTACATATTGCTATCTGTACTGTACTCAAACCAAGCAGTAGCAGGGTAGCCACTTGCGTTTACTGTGGCATAAAGCATTGCTGTATTTGTACTAGGAGTAGCATATGCGCTTGTCACGTTTGGCATTTGAGCATGCGCAACATTTACTGCAAATAGTGCAAACATTGAGGCAAACAGTATTGAATTCTTAAAAGCTTTTTTCATAAATTTATTTTTTCTCTGAATAAGGGACCATAGGTTCAGACTTTTTGCCACTAAACATGAGACTCAGGAATAAGAAGGCAAGCACGAATATAAGTATTATGAAGAGCCAGCCCACTAGTGTCTTAGGGAAGAAGTCCCCACCAAAGATAGTGATACCAGTTAATGCATTGCCCACGTTTGTGGTGCCGTTACCTACCATGTTTTTTGAATATGCAAAGACTTCTTCTTGGGTGTTGTCTGCCACTATTGTGTATGCAAGGTTGGCGGTGACTACTAGGATTTTGCCAGCTTCTGCAGTTTTCAGCACCTCTACCCTTATAAGCACACTGCCTTCTTGCCCATGGAAAAGATCCCCAATGTTTACAACAACTGTATTATTTTCTTCGGAGAAGTAACCCCTGTTTGTGTCGATGAACCCAAGTTCCTTAGGAAATAGTACAGTCAAAACGACATCTTTTAAATTTTGCGCAGAAATGTTTTTGTAAGTAACTACATAGTTTAAAGTATTACCGATATTTATTATTTCGTTGTTGCCACTTATTGTCAGGAAGACCAATGAAGGCTTGGATACTGTTGCACCAAGTACATTTGAGGTGTTTATTGTGTTTTTATCTACTACGTTTGTTACTACTACTCTGTCTCTGTATACGACATTTGTGTTCGTAGTAGTAGTGATAGTAGGTGCTGCCAAAGTTCTGAAGCTTAGTATGTCTCCACGTGAAACTCCGTATTGGTTGGTTATCACTGCGCGGAAGTAGTAAGTAGTGTTAGGGGCTAGTCCAGAAATGTTTGCATAAAATGGACTAGAAAGGGAACTACCGATAAAACCAGGAGCTGTTGCGCTCCCTAGTGCTTGTGAAGTGCCCCATTCAAAGTAACCGTTGGTTGATACGTTGTTGTTTACGAGGCCAAGACCATTTAACCTTGCAGAGTTGCGTCCAATGTTTGAAGCTATGGTAGTGACTGCAGTAGAGGTACAACTATTAAAGTTTGCGCAAGGATCGATTATTATATTTTGCTGGCCAACCACGACTGTTGCCGTGTTTGTAACAGAGCCACCAATACCAGTACAAGTCATTGAGAATGTCGTGGTGTTGTAAAGCGATCCTGTAAAGAAGTTACCTGATGTACTTTTTGAGCCAGACCAGTTGCTAGCTCCACTGTTTGCAAAACAAGATGTAGCATTACTTGTGTTCCAGTATACAGTGGATGAATTACCATAAGCTACGTTTGTAGGTGAGGCATAAATATTTAAAGTTGGAGGGTTGTTTGTGCCCGGTTGATTGTTTACTAAGACTACGGCTGAGTTTGTAACTGAGCCACCACTACCCGTACATGTCATAGAGAAAGTAGTAGTGTTGTAAAGCGCGCCGGTAAAGAAGTTGCCTGACGTACTCCTTACACCTGGCCAGTTGTTAGTACCTCCGTTGGCATAACATGATGTAGCGTTAGTAGTACTCCAGTACACAGTGGATGAGTTGCCATCGTTTATGTTCACTGGCATGGCATAAATATTTAAAGTTGGAGGCTGGGTGTTGTTTGGGATTACTTGGTTGCCTACGTTTATGGTTACGGACTTTGTGTCCGAGCCATTGTTGCTGTTGGTGCAAGTTATAGAGTAAGTAGTAGTGCCTAGGAGCGCTCCAGTGTTAAAAGTGCCATTTAGATTTTTAGCTCCTGCCCAGTTGTTGGTACCGTCAAAAGCATTACAATTAAGCGCGTTGTATGAATGCCATGTAAGGTTGACCGAGTCACCATAAGGAATATTGTTTTTGTTTGAAGTTAGGGTAACAGTAGGGTAGGTGATAGGCTCTGGCCCGACAACGATTGTTTCAGAGTCGGTAACAGTGCCATAACTGTTGGAACAAGTCATGGTAAATGTTGTAGTTTGGGTTAGGTGG
Source organism: uncultured Candidatus Saccharibacteria bacterium (assembly GCA_964480325.1). Classification (GTDB taxonomy): domain Bacteria; phylum Patescibacteriota; class Minisyncoccia; order Phycocordibacterales; family UBA9973; genus UBA9973. The sequence continues at coordinate 2,907 of CAYZOL010000055.1, forward strand.
TCAATATAAAAGCTACTGCTCCACACTTCCTTTGACCCTGCCCAGCCACTTGTGCCACCTGTGCCCACACAAGAGGTAGCATTGCTGGTGTTCCAGTAAAGCTCAGCACTGTGGTTATAAGGTATGTCATTGTCTACTGCGTTTAGCACTAAAGTTGGCATTACAACGTATGCGTTGGAAACGCCAAAGGCGCTAAAGGCAAAGGCGACCACCGCTAGAAATATAAATATTCTGTTTTTCATAATATTTTTCATGACTTTTACTTGTATCTATAACCGTACCCTATCACGAACTATGTCAAATGTCAAGATATTGACAATCACCTATAACAATGTTAATATCTTTATATATTTTAGCACTTTGACAAAAAATGTTTCTGACGATGTTGTCCTATTGAGTATTTTGCCTAGTACTTAGCAGGACACTATCGTCAAAACTTTTAAAAAAAGAAAAACATGAAAAAATGCATCTTGCTCGTCCTCTGCGGACTGAGCTTTTTTACGATTTCTGCGCAGGTGTTGGATTCCATGCAGATAAATTCAATAACCCCGGTTAGCCCGACCGAGGTGAAAGTGAATGTTTCCTATTTCGGGCTCAATCTCGCTGGTACTTGGGTGGCGGTCAATTATGGCGTTGGCGGTCAGTTTGATAAATATTCCAGTCCAGTAAAAATTTCAAACTCAAACGGAAATTTCGAAGTAAACATCTATGGTCTTTTGCCTAACAGTGCTTACGGCTGCAAGCCCTATGCCCTCTGTCTTGAAAAATTCTGGGCGACAAAAAATTTCACCACATCTGCGATTACGCCTCTTGACCCATGTGCCGGGTTTGGACCGGTTACCTTTTCTCCCGTTCTGAACGCCACGCCCGGAACACACAGTTACTCAACGACCGTAACTGATTCCCTTGGATGCGAAGCAAATGGAACTATTGTTGTAACTGTTCCCGATTGCCCGGTAACACCTCCCGTTGGAGGTGGGCAGGATACAACCAAGTTTGTTGTGTGTCAGGGGAGTTACCTAACCATTTCAGCTCCGCAAGGGGTTGCCTACAAGTGGTCGAACGGGGAGACGTATCAGACCATCCCAATCGTAACAAACCTTAATCCCGCAGTAAAAAACTTAAACTGTATCGTTACCCTCCCAGGAGGATTGAAGGATACGGCATACTTCACCGTGTATGTTTATCCAAATCCGAACCCCATCAAGGTTGCAACCGCAGGCGGCAATGTTTTTTGCGATGTAACTGAAATTGGAACAGATCTTGACGATCAGTTCTCGCAGTTTACGTATCAGTGGTATAAGAACGGGAGCCCAATTTTCGGGGCAAAAAATCCGACGCTCGTCGTCACAATGTCCGGCTTATACAAGGTGCGTGTTACGCACCCGTGTGGAACATTTTATTCCGACCAAGTAGACATAACGATCAACGACTGCATTTCGGGCGGCGGCGAACCGGAAACTGAAGATTTTGGGTCGGAGATTTCTCCCAACCCAACTACTGGCATTTACACTGCCAAAGTCTTCGGTTTTTCGGGGGATATTTCGTTTAACCTCTACGATAATTTGGGGCAAATAATCATTCATGTGGTCAGGGATTCTCCTGGCCAAGTAACTGAACAATTTGACATTTCCCAGCTTCCCGCTGGGGTTTACACGCTCCAAATTATTGCCGGTGACCAGGTGGTCTCCCGGCAAATTGTGAAAAGCAATTAAAAACTTTTCCGTTCGTTGGCCCACAAGAGAGGCCAAAAAAGAAATTTCTAACCTATTTTGTTTATAATCCCGCCAAAGGGGATAATCCTCTTTGGCACATTTAGCACCCTGTTTGTATTGCACAAGCGGGGTGCTTTTATTTTACTTTTTTATAATTATATTTTATAATAATTTTGGTTTTGTGTTGGATAGTTACTCCGACGTAAGTCGGGGAGGAAAGTCCGAACATTCGCCAATTTTGCTTGCCATAGGCAGTTGCAAAATTGAGTGTCCCGAGAGGATCGAGGGATTATCCTTCGTAAACTCAGGATCTCAGTTTTGCAACCACCTCTGGTGGGCAAAACTGGAAGCGTAGCGGGTAACGCCCGTCTAAGGCAACTTACGAGGTGCGAGCAGTGACGCCAATGCCGAAAGGCTAGGCTTCCGATTTCGGTCGGAAGAAGTTTGTGGTAACACAAAAGTGAAACGGCTAAATCCTTACGTGAATGCAAGATCGTGTCCGTCGATAAGGCGGAAGAATCGCTTGAGCTTATTAGTAATAATAAGCCTAGATAAATTACTATCTGCAAAACAGAATTCGGCTTATAGGCACAAAACCAACACACGAAAAATCCTCCTGAAAGGGAGGATTTTTCTGTTTTGAACTTGCCCGCACACTTACTTTTTTGATGCTCTTTGAGCTGTTTCTAAGGAAACGTCAAAAAAGTAAGTGTGCGGGCTTGCATTTTTTTTACAAGTATGCTATGATGGCTTTGTGAGTGTGAGGTTTTACC
>CAYZOL010000056.1:0-5328 GCA_964480325.1 uncultured Candidatus Saccharibacteria bacterium
TCTCACCTTTTTTTATTTCCTCTGGTGCCTCATCAAAGACCATACTAGATACATCTTTCAAAAAACCGATAAAAGCAAGTGAAAGTGCAATAATAACGATAATTACAATTGATGGGTAGTTGTTTATACCATGAGAAAGAATTGTGAATTCACTAAAGAATGTACCAAACGGTGGTACCCCAGTGATAGAAAGGAATCCAAGTATAAAAATAATACTAGTTGTTGGCATTACAGAGAGCATCCCTCTAATATTTTTTATCTTAGTTGAACTATACTTTAAGAATATGTTTCCAGCAGTAAGGAAGAGAAGTGATTTAGTTAAAGAGTGATAGATCATGTGAAGCAATGCACCAAAAGAGGCGACACCACCAAACCCGAAACCTAGTGCAATGATGCCCATGTGTTCGATACTCGAGTATGCAAGAAGTCTTTTGTAATTTTTCTGTATCAAAATAATAGCCGAAGACACTACGATAGAGAATACTCCAAAGATAATAAGGAGCTCTCTAGAAAAACCACTACCTATTTGCAAGTCAATAACTGCTTTGAATTTTAGTATTGCATAAAATGCTACGGTTAGCAGTACCCCAGAGAAAAAGCTACTAATCGGGGCTGGTGCTTTACTGTGTGCATCTGGTAACCATGTATGCATCGGCACAAATCCTGCTTTGGTCCCATAACCTACAAGCACAAACACAAAAGCCATTTTCAAGATAAAAGGATTAAAGTCTTTAGTGGTATTTAGCAAGTAATCCCAGCTGATTAATTTGCCGCCCTCCACATTTAAAGAATGCAAGAACAAGAGTGTACCAAAAAATGCAAGAAGTAATCCCACAGAGTTTACAATCAAATATTTCCAAGCAGCTTCTATTGAGGACGGCTTGTTATAGAAACTAATAAGAAATGCCGTCGATAGGGTGGTGGCCTCAATAGCAATCCACATGATGATTGGGCTGGTTGTTATGATAGCTAAGAACATTGCCAAAATAAACAAGTGTAAAAGTATAAAGAAGTGTTTGATTCTGGCAAAACCGATGATTCCTTTGTCCATCTCTGTGCGTAGATACGCACCTGAATACATAGACACTGCAAATCCAGCAACAGAGAGCATTCCCATTAGTACTAGACCAAGCGCGTCTGCAGAAAAATACTGTCCTATAGAATATACTCCTTCGTGTAACACTTTTAACCCCACAACGAAAACACACACCAATTCGATTACCGAGGCTAGGAATGCGATAGACTCCAAAAGTCTAACGTGTTTCTTTTGTATCAAGAAAGAAAGTATTGATGCTAAAAGCGGTATTGTGATTATAAAAATTAATGCCATATGTTTTTATTCTTCTTGTAAATGTGTCATCTCGCTTATATCGAGTGAACCAAATTGCTTGTAAACCATTCCAGAAAAGACTGTCGCTATTATTACCCACACAATCACATCAAACAATACTCCTAGCTGTAATGCAGGTCCTGATTCGAGGTGGGAAAGAAAGGCAAAGGCAACAATACCGTTTTCAAGGGATAGAATTCCCATCATTTGTGACAGCGCGTCTTTGCGGGCGATGGTCAAAAACAAAGAAATGAAGATGGTGGCTACTGTCAAAAGTAATGCCTTTTCATTTTGTTCTGCAAGTACTGTTAATGGCTGAAAGTATTTTGAATAGGCTATAAACACAAACACTGCAAGCACTGTGAGAGTTAGAGGATTGTTCATGTATGTGCTAGTAGTGAACCTCACCTGATGCTTGTTTATGAGTCTATTGAAGAAATGTGGGGCAATAATGGTTTTCACTGCAAATGTTACCAAAGCAGATGCAATTAGAAAGAAAGATGCTTCTTTTATTGAAAATTCAAGCAACAGTGCCGAAATAACTACTGACTGTATGATGTATAGATATAATATTGTTTTGCTTCTCTTTGCCAAATGCATAAATACAACTGATGCAAAAATCAGAAGCACTGCAAAAAACAAAAGTTGAGGTGAATTTGAAATCATATTGATGTAAGTAAAATAATGCTTACGATACTAAGCACAAATGAAGTTAATAATAAATTTGGAAGTCTAAAGAATCTGAATTTTGAAATACTTGATTCTAGGAAAGCGACAAATAGGCACAATACTAGAATTTTTATCAAAAACACAATCAGTGCAACAAATCCAGCACCTATTAGTGTGGTGCTTGCGATACCCCATGGGAAAAATAAGTTTGCACCGAGAGCCATAAAAATAAAGAATTTATTAAATGATGACCATTCGATGAGCGCGAGTCTTTTACCAGAGTATTCGAGTATCATTGTTTCGTGGATCATAGTGAGTTCAAGGTGAGTTGCAGGGTTATCAAATGGGAATCTTGCAGTTTCTGAAAGCATCGCAATTATAAATGCGAGGAATGATAGTAAAAGGGGAGCAAAGGCTATGAATCCCAAAGTGCTAATATTTTGAGAGATGGTAAAAAGATTTGCAGATCGAGCAACGATAGATAAAGAGAACAGTGAGAAGATTAATCCGCCTTCTGTGAGCGCTACGAGTGTCATTTCTCGACTTGAACCAAACCCACCAAATCCACCTCCTGTGTCCATCCCTGCGAGCGCTAAAAAGAAAGTAGAGATTGATATGAGATATACAATAGTCAAAAAATCTGCTAATGGGTTTGATGCAAATATTGTTGAAAATAGTGGGATACTTGCCCCAACAACTAATGTGACAGCAAAGATAATGTATGGGGCATATCTGAAAATAAATGATGCATCAGTGCTCATTACTTCGTCCTTATGAAAGAGTTTAATAATGTCACGATAAGGCTGGAAAACACTTGCGCCATCTCTGTTTTGAAGTTTAGCTTTTATCTTTCTAACCAGTCCCACAAAAAACGGGGAGAGAAATGGTACTGCTAGTAGTTGAATTGTGTAAAAAATAGTGAGCGACATATAAATTTATATAACAAAAAACAACAATAATAATAAAAGAATCAAAAGTATATAGGATACATACACGTTGGCATTTCCTGTTTGTATTTTTTTTACGTATTGTGAGCCTTTTATAAATATGTCTTTTACAGGGTTATACATATAGGCCTGATAAATATCAGTAATACTGAATTCTACGGTGTTTGTTTTTTCAAAATATTTTAAATTTTCGTCTTTGTATTCAACTGATGATTTTCTGATGGGCTTTAGCAAGTTCTCAAAAATTACCACAAGTGATCTAGAAAAGCCCATAGGGGTTATCTCCATCCGAGGTTTTAGATCTACACCGCAGTCCCAGGTTCTAGAGTAAGTAACCGTTCTTTTTCGAGTAAACAAATTCACAACAAAAATTGTAGCTATCAATACCAAAGTAAGCACGGCAAAAAACAATGGCGCTGAGACAGTTGCAAAGCCGTCGTTAAGTGTCAGGTGACTGTTTGTGATTTCCAAAGAGTTTGCGCCACCAAAGGCACCGACACTCTCCACTACCTTTGAAATCATTTTTACAATCACTGGGGCGAAAACTCCAATAAGTAGTGCCAAGATTGCGAGCACACCCATACCAAAATTAAGCGCTGTTCCAGATTCTTTAGCGTGTGTGACAGCTTCACTTCTAGGCCTTGCTAAGAAAATTGAACCAAATGCTTTCACAAAGCAGGTGAGAGCGAGCCCTCCAGTAAATGCGAGCGCCGATGTTGCGAGCATAAATACCCATTGTACTGATGTATCAAAGCCTCTTATTCCCGCGAAGAGTGACTGAAAAATCATCCATTCACTTGCAAACCCATTGAATGGTGGAAGTGCAGATATTGCCATTGACCCTATTAAGAAAAAGAAAGCTGTTTGAGGCATATATTTTACTAGCCCTCCGTACTTTTCAATGTTTCTTGTATGTGTTTGCGATACTATTGATCCTGCGCCCATGAATAACAAAGATTTGAAGATTGAGTGGTTTAGAGTATGGAAGAGTGAAGCGATGAGAGCTAGTGTTGCCAAGTCGTCGTAACCCAAAGACCAAAACACTAATGAACTTCCAATACCTAGGAAAATTATGCCGATGTTTTCGATACTTGAGTAGGCTAAAATTTTCTTTATGTCTGATTGTGCCAAAGCATATAAAATTCCGAGTATTGCGCAAATGGATCCAATGATCAGGAAGATAAAACCCCACCATAGTGGCACTTGAGGCATTATGTCCATAAATATTCTAATGAACATATAAATTGCAGTTTTAATCATGACTCCAGACATGAGCGCTGATACATGAGAAGGTGCAGCGGGGTGAGCCTTTGGAAGCCAGATGTGGAATGGAATCATCCCAGCTTTTGTGCCGAAGCCGATTAATGCAAAGAAAAATACTGTGTTTCTAGCAAGTGCCGGGACATTACTGATACTATTTTTAATAGTTTCAAAGTCAAAAGAACCAGTATATTTATACAAAAAGAAAAATGCCAAAGTTATAAAGATTGTTCCGACGTGAGTCATGATGAAGTACATGGTGCCGGCTTGAATGTTTTCTTTTTCTTTGTTTTCAAAGATTACTAAAAAGTATGAAGACAATGACATGATTTCCCATACCAACAAAAAGAAAAGAGCGTTATTAGCGCTCACAACCATAATCATGCCTAGAATAAATAAATTGTAGAAAAAAATTAAGGCGCTAATACTGTATTTCTTGTAATAGTGCTTAATATATCCAATGCCATAAATAGAAGCGACAAGAGAGATAGTTGAGATAATCAGAATGAAAAATGCAGAAAGCTGGTCAACGGTAAAGGAAAATGTCAGTAACGGTATGGTCGATGGTAGAGAGTATGAAAAAGTTTGGTCTAAGAACAATACTGCGACTGAGAGCACTATCCCCATGAGAGAACCTAGTGCAGAAAACGAGCTGCCCCAGAGGTTTGCCAGTTCTTCTCTTTTTTTGAATAAAAGTGAACCAAATGCCCCTAGAACAAAAAATAGCATCATGATAAAGAAAACATTTAATGTTGTTATATTCTGGAGCATGGCGGTTTATTATTTTGTTTTTTTAGCTTCTAATGAGTCTAATATATTTAACAAACAAGATAGCATTACTTTTGGGGAGGGTGGGTCACCGGGGATATTGTAATCAACTGGTATTACATTATGGACACCGTCTAACACTGCGTAACTTCCTTTGAATATGCCACCGTTTATAGCATCGTCCCCGACTGCTACCACTATCTTTGGGCTTGGGGTTGCCTCATAGGTTCTTACCAATGCCTGGCGCATATTTCTGGAAACGGGACCAGTAACCATGAGCATATCAGCGTGCCGTGGGGAAGCCACAAAGTGTATACCAAAACGATCTATATCATAAAAGCAATTAGAAAGCGC
>CAYZOL010000057.1:0-5243 GCA_964480325.1 uncultured Candidatus Saccharibacteria bacterium
CTCTATGGCTAGTTCGTGTGCTTTTTTGATAGCCTCTTTTGATTTAGTTGTAAATTTGTTTAGTGGTGGCATTTGTTTAAATTATTTATTTATGTTTTGTAAATATTATGGAGTAGCTGGTGTCTGTGGCGGAGTATTCGCTGGGTCACTTCCTTTTGCATCACCTGCTGGAGCAGTGCTTCCAGGGTCGGCTGTGGTGCCATCTGTTGGCTTTTTGTCTTCCTTAGGCACAACCACAGGTTGCGTTTGCTCTAGCTCAATAATTGTAAAATCTTTCTGGGGTGATATTTTTAAAATCTTTTTTTCACCTAAAATACTTTTTACAACATAGACTTCTCCTTCTTTGGGCTGTGCAATTTCAGAAGCAAGCACTATTTTATTTTCACCTAAAAACAAACCTGTACCTAAAATTTTATCTTCCTTTTCTCCTTTTAGATAAAGAGACACTGTTAGTGGTTGTATCGCCTTTAAGTCTGCAAGAAGTTTTTGCTGGTCTATACTTAATGGTTCCGAATTTTCAATACCAGCTGGGACAACCTTCTCTACTGTTTCCTTGATTATACGTGTAATAGGCACAGTAAAAGACTTTGGGGCTTGATCCATAAGTGTGACCGTGGTTATGCCTGTGGCAATTGAGGTCACAAAGGAAAGAAGCAAAGCCAACAAAATTAATTGTGATTTGTTTAATTCTTTTACATCCATACCGAGTAGTATAGCATATTTGTCAAGTAAAATAAAATTAATTGCTTTTCATTTTTTCTCGGACAATTTTTTCTATTTTGTATGGATTAGCAACTCCTTCAAAATGAACTTCAATCTGATCAGAGCCAGAAGTGTCAAACTTTATGGAGCCAATACCCAAAATATTTTCCAAGAAACTTTGGTCCACCTCTATGTTTTGGATGTTTCCATACTCGGCAAATTTTCGTGAGGTGGAAAATAAGTTGTAACCTCTGGCAACTCCAGAATCTAAAACATAATAAGTGGTGGCACGCCTAAGAACCTCCCCTAATGCAAACAAAAGTACGCCAAGCGGAATCATCTGCCAATAACTAGGAAAAATAAAACCAAGTACCAATAACAAAATACTAGAAAAATAAAAACCAAAATACCCAAGTGGATGCGGATGTGACCTTTGTACTATTTGATTTTTTATATAGGTGTCCATGGATTAATGATACCATTTTTCTAACTTGCTCAAAATCTTCTTTAATGAATTCATAACATGATCAACATCAGTCATAGTTGTACTTCTCCCAAAAGAAAAACGTACTGCTCCAACCTCCTTATCTAAGTACGGCTTGATTGCTTTTATTACATATGACCCTTCATCGCTTGAGCTTTTACAAGCGCTTTTTGATGAGACCATTATCCCATGAGCAGATAACTCTATAACCAAAAGATCGCTGGGGATTTTACCAAAAGTAACACTTATATTGTTGGGTAGTCGATTTTCCAAATCTCCATTAATACTATAGGCAGAATAATTGAGTTTTTGGAGTTTTTGCACAAAATATTTTTTGATCTTTGTTATGCGCTCCGCTTCTTTAATTTTAATGTTTTCTGCTTTTTTAAACGCTTTAGCGAATTTAATAATTTCACTCAGATTTTCCGTACCTGGACGCAACCCAAACTCCTGATCCCCACCACCCAATATTGGTGCAAGGGGGACTGATTTTTTTTTATAAAGCACTCCAACTCGGCCTGCCTCCTCAATTTTTATACCCGAGAATGTAATCATATCCACTCCTAGCCTTTCTACATTAATGTCCAAGTAGTTCACTGCTTGCACTGCATCAGTGTGAAGAAAAGGCAAAACAAAACTTTTTGAGCGTGACGATGTTCGAGGATCCGAAAAAAGTTTTGTTTTGCGTTTTCTGAAGTGTCGAACTTCTTTTGCAATTTCTTGTATTGGTTGTATCGTGCCTATCTCATTGTTTGCATACATTACTGAAATTAAAATCGTATTTTCCTTTAATTCTTTTCGAATTTTTTTTGGGTCTACAATTCCACTTGTTTCAACTGGTACGATTGAGATTTGTGCTAATTTTCTTTTTTCTAATAACCTAAAGGTTTCCAAGACTGAAGGGTGTTCAATATTGGTGGTAATAATATGTGGTAACTTTTTGCCACTATACGCAAAAACAGCTCCTTGAATTGCTAAATTATTACTCTCAGTTCCTGAACTGGTAAAAATAATCTCTTCACTTCTAGCTCCTAAAACTTCCGATACCTCTTTGCGAGCTTCTTCCAAACTTTCTCTTGCCTCTATTCCTTGTTTATGTATAGAACTAGGATTGGCCTCTACAGATGCTGCATAGTCCATGTATATATTTTGCAAGCCTTTTTTTATCTTTTTGGTTGATTTAAGCATAATAATAGTATATATTGAATTGATATGAATTTCGTAGAAATGACGGAATCCATTTTACTACAATAACCATTCTATCATAAAAAATACTGATAGAATTTATTACGGAATGAGCACAACTCTAGAAATTGCTTTTTTGTTTTTAATATTAGCTGTACTTATAGGACTAATTATTTGGGTAAATAAAACCGAAAAAAGATTAAAAAAATTTTTTGCAGGCAAAAAAGCTAAGGACTTAGAGGATACAATCCTCAACCTTCAAGAAGAATTAGTAAAACAGCAATTAGCCTCAGAAAAGATTTTAAAGGAAATTTACATAATCAAGGAACAAATGAAGAAAAGTATTCGAGGGGTGGAAATTACAAGGTTTAACCCATTCCCTGATCAAGGTAGCAATAAGAGCTTTGCAATAGGATTATTAAATGAAGAAGGTGATGGTTTGGTATTGTCTAGCTTGTATTCCAGAGAAAGAATGAGTGTGTTTGCAAAACCAGTTAAAAAAGGCAAATCTGAATATGAACTAACTGCCGAAGAAAAAAGTACATTAGAAAAAGCAAAGGTAACGGATTAGAATTTAGAATTTGAGTTAAAACAATGGCAGAAAATAAAAACAACAAAATAACCACTAGACCACCTGTAGTAGTAATCATGGGTCATATTGACCATGGCAAATCTACCCTTTTGGACTATATCCGCAAGACCAACATTGTTGATGGCGAAGCTGGTGGTATAACCCAGCACATTTCTGCATACGAAGTAAATATTAAGGACGAAAAAAATAAAGATAAAAAAATAACCTTCTTAGATACACCAGGACATGAAGCTTTTTCAGCAATGCGTGAACGTGGAGCAAAAATCGCCGACATTGCAATCCTTATTGTTTCTGCAGAAGACGGAGTAAAGCCTCAGACTATTGAAGCGTGGAAGACAATTGTAGAGAGTGGCCTGCCTTGCATTGTAGCTGTAAACAAAATCGACAAACCTGGCATTAATTTAGAAAAAATAAAATCTGGGCTGGCAGAGAACGAAATATATGTGGAAGATTATGGTGGAAAGACCCCTTGTGCCTCTATTTCAGCAATAACCGGGCAAGGAGTAGACGAGCTCCTTTCACTAATAAACATAATGGCTGAAATGGAAAATTACACTGCTGATGCATCCCTGCCTGCCTCAGGCTATATTGTCGAGGCAAAGTGTGACTCAAAGCGTGGCATAGGCGCAACCTTAATAATAAAAAATGGCACAATTAAAAAAGGAATGACTCTGGTTGTAGAGGACAGCGTATGTAAGGTAATAATAATGGAGAACTTCAAAGGTGAGGTTATTAGTGAGGCAAGTTTTTCCTCCCCTATTCGTTTGGTTGGTTTTGATAAAATGCCAAAAATTGGAGAGGAATTTAGTACTTTTGCAGATAAAAAAGATGCCGAGAAATACGCAGAAAGCTGGCTTACTAGAAAAAATGCAAGCAAGAAAAATACTGACACTAATAGTGTTGAACAAACAAAAAAAATAATACCATTGGTAATAAAGGCAGACGTATCGGGGACATTAGAGGCGATAGAAGCAGAAATAAACAAAATACAAAGCGATGGCGCGGTGTTTAAGGTTATTTGCAAAGGAGAAGGCCCTGTGAGCGAAAATGATATTAAAAATATTGGTGGTAGTGAGGATGCGCTTGTTATAGGCTTTAATGTAAAATCCGAAAACAACGCCACCATGCTTGCAGAGCGAAGAGGCATACCCGTGGCACTTTTTAATATAATCTACAAAATGGCAGATTGGCTTAAAGAAGAGATGGAAAAGCGCAGACCAAAAATTCAGAAAGTTGAAATAACTGGAAAAGCAAAAATAATTAAAACATTTAGCCGTACAAAGGAAAGACAGATTATTGGTGGCAAGGTGATAGAAGGACATATTTCATTGAATGCAATAGTAAAGATAATGCGAAGAGATTTTGAAATTGGCCAAGGCAAAATTGTAAACCTTGAAAAAAATAAAGCAAAAGCAAGTGTTGTAGAGGAAGGATCAGAATTTGGCATGATGATAGAATCAAAAAAAGAAATTGCACCTGGCGATATTTTAGAAGGATTTTCAATAACGCTAGAATAAATTTATGCAAGATCAAGACAATTCTACTTCACCATCAAATAGGCAAGAAAAGGTTGCTAACATTATAAAAGAGCTAGGAGCCCAATTTTTGAACCGTGAAAATAATCACACCTCGCTTATTACTATTACTTCTTGCACTACTTCACCTGACTTTAAAAAGGCAACAATATTTATAAGTGTTTTGCCTGAAAACAAAGAAAAGTCTGCGCTAGAGTTTGCAAAAAGAAAAAGGCCCGAGCTAAGAAATTTCTTGAAAAAGAATCTCCAAATGAAAACAATACCGTTCATCGACATAATGATAGACAAAGGAGAAAAGAATCGGCAAAAAATTGACGAATTGCTTTTTAAAAAATAAATTTGTGCCGGGGAGGAGACTTGAACTCCTAAGGGTTGCCCCACTAGTTCCTAAGACTAGCGCGTATACCAATTCCGCCACCCCGGCAGTGTGCGTCCAGAGGGGATCGAACCCCCGACCGTCTCCTTAAGAGGGAGCTGCTCTACCAGCTGAGCTATGGACGCAAAACAAAATATGGTATATGTAATTTATCACAAATAGTATAATTTTGAAAGTTTTACTAAAAATGATACATTAGAACAACGGCCTGGTCGCCAAGTGGTAAGGCGAGAGTCTGCAAAACTCTTATACGGCGGTTCGATTCCGCCCCAGGCCTCTTGTATAGTAGTTATTTATAAAAAAATATTGTAGTACAATAAAGTAATGCCCGGATGGCGGAATTGGTATACGCGCACGACTTAAAATCGT
>CAYZOL010000058.1:0-5237 GCA_964480325.1 uncultured Candidatus Saccharibacteria bacterium
TTGCAGGCGATGCAAGAGAAACCTTAGCAAGGTTTAGGATACACAAGGACTCTGTAATCAAAGTTTTGGAAGAGCTCCGAAGTCAAAATATTACGGACGTGTCCGAACCAAAAAAATACAAATTTATTTTAAAATACACAAGGAATCTCACAAAGCTAGCAAAGGAGGACAAACTTGATCCGGTTATTGGCCGTGACACAGAGATAATGAGAATAATGCAGATCCTCTCACGACGTACAAAAAATAATCCAATATTGATAGGGGAGGCAGGTACAGGAAAGACTGCAGTTGTAGAGGGATTGGCTTCAAGAATAGCAAAAGGGAGTGTCCCGGAATCACTTAAGGAAAAAGAGCTTGTTTCCTTAGACCTTGGCACGCTTATTGCAGGTACAAAATACAGGGGTGAGTTTGAGGAAAGACTAAAAGGCATAATGAAGGAAATCGAAAAGGCAGATGGAAAGATAATTCTTTTTATTGATGAGATACACACAATCGTAGGAGCAGGCGGTGCAGAGGGGACTCTCGATGCGTCGAACATGTTAAAGCCAGCACTCTCAAGGGGGGAGTTGCGAGCAATAGGTGCAACTACTTTAAAGGAATATCAAAAACACATTGAAAAGGACCCGGCCTTGGCAAGACGTTTTCAGCCGGTATATATTGACGAGCCGTCTATCGAGGATGCAGTGGCGATACTTCGTGGCCTTAAAGAAAGGTATGAACTTTTTCATGGAGTACGCATTACAGACGATGCAATAGTAAGCGCGGTAAATTTATCTGCAAGATATATTACAAACAGGTTTTTGCCAGACAAGGCCGTGGATTTGATTGATGAGGCGTCTTCATCACTCAAAATAGCATTGGAAAACAAACCTCCAGTTCTTGAGGAGGCTCACAGGAAAATCATGCGTCTCGAAATAGAAAAGGAAGCTTTAAAAAAAGAAGAGGCACTAAGTGCCGAGGATAAAGACAAAAGCAAAGATAAAACCCTAAGAAGCAGAATAAAAGAAATAGATAAAGAAATAGCAAACCTTTCCGAAAAAACAAAGGAACTAGAATTGAAGTGGCAGAACGAAAGAGATACTGTTATGGAGATACGCTCAATCAAAAAAGAACTTGAGACCATCCGTCTTGAGGCTGAAAATGCGGAAATGAGAGCAGACCTTTCACTTGCTGCTGAGATACGTTATGGGAAGATTCCATTGCTCAAAAAAGAGCTTGAAGTGAAATTAGTGAAACTAAAGAAACTACAAAAATCCCGCAGAATCTTAAAAGAGGAAATAAATTCTGAGGATATTGCTGAAGTAGTGGCACGTTGGACAGGTATACCTCTTACGAAGATGCTTGAGGAAGAAAGGGAGAAGTTGGAGAAGATGGAAGACGAGTTAAAGAAAAGAGTTATCGGACAAGATGAAGCTATTAAAGTAGTCTCAAATGTCATCCGCAGAAATCGTGCAGGAATAGGTGACCCCAATAGGCCTATCGGTTCGTTTATTTTCTTGGGTCCTACAGGTGTGGGTAAAACAGAGCTTACAAAGGCTTTGGCTGAGTTTATGTTCAACGATGAAAGAGCCCTAATACGAGTAGACATGTCAGAGTACATGGAGCGTCACTCAACTTCGAAATTAGTTGGATCTCCACCTGGATACGTAGGTTACGATGAAGCGGGCCAGCTAACTGAGGCAGTAAGACATAGGCCATACTCGGTAGTGCTCTTTGACGAGATTGAGAAGGCTCACCCTGAGGTTTTTAATATGTTACTGCAAGTCATTGACGAAGGGCGCCTGACTGATGGTAAGGGAAGAATAGTGAATTTCAAGAACACTATTCTCATAATGACTTCAAACATTGGCTCACAGTTTATAGACAAAATGGAGTCTATTGGCTTTTCTAATAACTCTGAAAAACAAGACTACAGCCACATGAAAGAAAAAGTCTTAGAATCTTTGAAGGATCATTTCAGGCCTGAGTTCATAAACCGTATCGATGAGATAATTGTTTTTGACATTCTAAAAATTGAGGCTATACGTGAAATAGTCAACTTAAGAATGAAGATAGTAAAAGACCGCTTGCTCACAAAGGGTATAGAGCTTAAAGTAAAAGACGAGGCGCTTGCATTCCTTGCAAAGGAGGGGTATGATCCACACTTTGGTGCAAGACCTTTGAACCGCTTGATTCAAAATAAAATCTTAAATTCAGTTGCTACGTTCATTATTTCAAATGGTGTACGCAAAGGCGATGCAGTCATAGTGTCTGTAAAGAATAATGAGTTAGTTATAGAAAAGGAAAAAAATAGCTCAAACAAAAAAGGCAAAATAAAAAGCAATTTTACTATTAAACCAAAGTCCTCAGTATAAAAAATGAAACTCGGATTTGTAGATGAGCCTAGTTTTACTTGGAAAGACATGGGTAAGGCTATTTTGTATCTTCTTAAGGATAAAAAGAAGAGCTACTTTTATTATACAAGCGTACTTTTTATTGTACTTTTTTATGATCTAATTCCTACGTTGGTTATTGCCAAGGTTGTTGATTTTTTCACTAATTATAAAACAGGGGATTCTCTGCAAGTTTTTTATGGATATGTAATTTTTCTGGCAGTGACAAGTAGTATTATTGCAATAATAAGACTCTCTACGAAAGGGAAACTTTCTAATATACAATCTGAAATTGCTTACTTTACAAGAGTAAGAGGATTTGAAAAATTATTAGATTTTTCTGTTAAATGGCATGGTGCTGAAAACACTGGAAATAAGGTACAAAAAATACAGAACGGAGTAAATGCATTAAAAGAAACTCAAACGTTAATTAGCAATGGCATTTTCCCTCAAATCACTTCAATTATCGGTGTAACAGGAGCTTTCTTGTTTATCAACCCATTATTTTTTTTGTACTGTCTGGCATATATAGGAATGTTTATTTTTATTCAGGCTAGTTTTTATCAGAGAATTCTTAAAATGAATTATACATATAATTTGATGCTTGAAAAAGCAAGTGGCACTTATTATGAGGGTCTAAGCAATATTTTAACAATAAAAACTCTTGGAGTGACAGAAGACTATAAAAAAAATATTGTATCTAAAGAGGAACTTTCTCGTGATTTTTCTATAAAAATGACAAGGCTCGGAACCAATAAATGGACATCGTTTCAAATTTTAAATGGCGTAGTTATGGGAGGAATTTTATTTCTTACTGGACATAATTTTGTTTTAAATATGATAAGTTTAGGTTCAGTTTTTATTATCTTCAATTATTTTCAAAAACTTTCTAATGCGTTAGGCGAGTCTACTAACTTATTGGATAAACTTATAAGGGCAAAGGTAAGCTTAGCAAGAATGATGCCAATATTTTGGGAAAATGAAATAAAAAATGAAGGCACAATGGATTTTCCTAAACACTGGGATAACATTTCAATAGTAAATGCTTCGTTTAATTATGAAGACAAAAATGAAAGTAATGTGAATAAAAGCGAAATGGGCTTAAAAGAAATTAGTCTGAATATAAAAAAGTATGAAAAAATAGGCGTTGTAGGCAAGTCTGGAAGCGGAAAGTCTACACTTGCAAAACTGCTTTTGGGACTATATGAATTTGACACTGGGCAATTTAAGATTGGTAACACAGATTTTTATGAAATTAGACATGATGATATTACAAATGAAATTGCTCTAGTTTTACAGGATTCGGAAATGTTTAATCTTTCACTTTTAGAAAACATCACGCTGATGCGAGTATTTGATGAAAAGTTGTTTCAAAGAGCAATAAGTATTGCTCAGCTTGAAGAGTTGATTTTACGCTTACCTCAAGGTACAGAAACCCTAATAGGTGAAAAGGGTCACAAATTATCTGGAGGGGAAAGACAAAGAATTGGAATAGTTCGAGCCATATACAAGGATCCACAAATTTTAGTATTAGACGAAGCAACTTCTTCGTTGGATAGTAAAACTGAATCCTTAATTCAAGAAGCGTTCGAAAAAAACCTAGAAAAGAAAACTGTAATAAGTATTGCTCACAGAGTGTCAACATTAAAAAATGTGGACAAAATTATTGTTTTTGATGGTGGCAAAATAGTTGAAGAGGGTACTTTTGAAAGTCTGGTAAATAACAAAAATTCAAAGTTTTTTGAAGTGTATCAGTACCAGCGTGAAACGATGAGTAAATAATTAATCTACTTAATTCTGGTTGAAAGTTTGCATAGTATAAATGTTTTTAAGTATAATAAATCAATGATAAAAGCAGTTATATTTGACTTGAATGGTATTTTTTTGCAGGGGCCAAAATTAAGTGACAGGTTTGAAAAAAGCTTCGGTATTCCTCGTGAGACTTTCATGCCAAAACTCATCGAAATAATGCACAAGGTAAGACAGCCCAATGCAGGACGCGCCTTTTCATACTGGGAGCCAGTACTTGAGGAATGGAAGGTGTATTTGTCTGAAATGGAGTTTTGGGATTTTTGGTTTAAAGGTGAGGTAGTGTCTGACAAAATGGTAGAGTTTGCAAAAGAGCTAAGAAGCGAGGGGATTAAGGTTTTTATCCTCTCTAATAATTTCAAGGAACGATCAGAGTACTTTGGACAATATCCTTGGATAGAAACCGCAATAGATAAAATATATTTTTCTTGGCAGACAAACTTTGTAAAGCCTGACCCAAGGGCCTGGAAAGAGCTCTTGCATGAAAACAACCTAGAGCCCGACGAATGCCTGTATTTTGACGATCAAGAGAAAAATATTAAAGCTGCGGAATTGCTCGGGATAAAATCATTTATGTTTACTAATGAGCAAGACCTGAAAGATAAAGTAAGGGAGTGCATGAGTGCAAAATAAAAAGCCCAAGCAAAAAGCTCGAACTTTTTATTTTTGTGCGCCGGGAAGGATTCTCGCCCTACGGTCGCGGGTGCTTTTCTACCTCGCTTTGCTCGTACATAAAAGCCTTTCGAATCCTTCCCGAAAGCAAATAAATTTGCTTTCTCTCGTCGATACATAAAATAAAAAGCCCAAGCAAAAGCTTGAACTTTTTATTTTGGTGCGCCGGGAAGGATTCGAACCTTCGTAGCCCAAGGGCGACAGATTTACAGTCTGTTGTAATTGACCACTCTACCACCGGCGCATATTAGCCTCTTGTAAGACGTAAGGATAAAATAACATAAAATAACTTTTTTTGCACCTATAAGAGTATCAATCTTAGTTTTATGTAGTTTGCCCAGTTTCGTCAATAATTCCAATTTTCTTTCTATTTATTTCATAAGT
>CAYZOL010000059.1:0-2643 GCA_964480325.1 uncultured Candidatus Saccharibacteria bacterium
TCATAAACAAAAGTATTTTCGCACCTGAATTTTTAAACCGTTTTAGCAGTGTGATACTCTTCAAGCCATTAGTACAAACACAAGTGAGGCAGGTAGCAAAGCTACTACTCGAGGAGCTAGCCGAGCGCTTGTTTGCAGATAAAAAAATAAAACTTGAGGTAAGTGAAGCCTTGGTGGACAAGGTGTCTAACGCAGGCTTTGACCCCGACTTTGGCGCCCGTCCAATAAAGCGTGCCATAGAGGAGATAGTAGAGAACAAAGTTGCAGACTACATCATTGCCGGAGGTAAGGAAGGACCATTAAAAATTTTGTAAAATAGTCAAATCACACCAAATTCTTGCAAGAAAGGGGAGAATTTTGTAAAATGGACTAAAGCATATATTACTCTTGTTTTATAAGAGTTTTCAGCCTTTTACCCCTATATGGGGAGGGGTTCATCTGGAACAAATCAGGGGTTGACCCAGTAGTAGATTTTGGCAATGTTTTTACTAGGTAAAAACGCCACTACATGGCCTTGCCAAAATTCACTACGGGGTTGACTTTTAACACAAAATGTGATAATGTGCTTTAGTTAAAGTGTCCCTTGACAAAGTGGCCTTCTTCTAGTCTTTTACTAGTTTTAGGGCTTTATAGTATGCCCTGCATAGCTTTATGCGACGCAGGGTTAGTATGTTCAGAGGCAGAAGAAAGAAGTAAAAAAGTCCAGGGTATAACTGTTGACATTGTGCATACATCGTGTATACTCTAAGTATGAACACAGTTATAAACATAAGAATTGATAAAAGCACCAAAGACCACGCTCAAAAGACTCTTGAGTCTATTGGACTTGATTTATCTTCCGGAGTAAAGCTTTTTCTTAACCAAGTAATAACGGAACAGGGCATACCTTTCACTCCTACTAAAAATAGAATAAGCATTCGTGCGAAGTGGGATGCTGAAGCGAAAGAAGCTTTGAAAGGGAAAGGTTACAAATCTGGGGGAGAATTACATAAAGCAATTCTTGGCAAAAAAGCCTATGCAAGTCTTTCCAACTAAACAATACAAGAAGTCGTTAAAGAAAGTATTGCATGGTGGAAAAATTAAAGTAACCGAAGTTGACCTAGTTGTTGATTTTTTATGTAAAGGGAACAAGATTCCTCAGAAGTACAACGATCACGCATTGACTGGCGAATATTTTGGTTACCGGGAATTGCACATAAGACCCAACGTTTTATTGATTTATAAAATTGATAACCAAATCCTAGTTCTTATTTTAGTGGATATCGGTAGTCACTCAGAATTGTTTGATTAGTTTTTCTTTTTTCTCCTGTCTCTGAACAAACCCGGTAGTAGATTTTGATGAAGCCTTGATTTAATCAAGGCGCGCTTTGCGCATCGGCAAAATTCACTACCGGGAAAAACAAAACGAGCAAAAACTCGTTTAAACTTGTCCCGTAGTGAGCTTTGCTCTACTATTGGGATTTACTTATCATTCTTTGCCCGTCCGTAGCTTTACGCGAAGGAGGGTTTGATAGGTTTATTCGTTAAGTCACTTGTCCGAAATGTTTTACTTTGTAAAACAGGCGGATACTTAACGATGTTTAGTTTAGTTGAGAAATTGAAAATGCTTGCCTTGCCGCAGTCATGTCTTATGTGACGAAGGCAGGTTTGGTGTGAAAGAAAATCAGAAGCAGAAAAAAGAACTAAAAAAGTTGAGTTCTTTTTTCTGCTTCTGAGGAAGTATGAAATTAAAGCTGGGGGTTTCCCTGGCTTATTAATTTGAATTCCGCGCTTTGCTTTGTGCTTGCGCGTCAAAATATAGTTCCGATTTTCGGAACAAGAGTCTGCCCGATTGGTATGTTTGTCTGGAACCCAACTTTATGGTTTGGGTGAAAAACTTGGAGGTTTTGCTACCTCCAGACAGCTACCGAACGGGCTTAAGAATTTATCCTCCATTTTTTTCACCGGCGTCCGCAACTTTTGTCGGACGCTTGCAAACCATTTTTCAAAATGAGATTAATTCTCGCTATTTTCAAAACCGCCTTTCTTGTTGTGGCGGTCGCGCTTTTTTATCCGGCTCTTCAGCCGGCAAAGCCGAAAACAACAACTCCGGTGGCAAGTCAAGCCACCGAGCTGGACATCGTGTTTCCGGTAAATAAAAAAATGGCACAGTGTTCGCTGGTTGCTGTTTTTGCGTTAGTTATTAAAGAGCCGACCTGTGGTGATTCAAACGGTATCATTGTAGTGGATGCGTACGGGCAGTATAACCCTCCGTATTACTACGTACTTGAAAGTTTTGATGGGGCGTTTTATTATGATACGTCATACTCAAAACGTGATACGTTTTTCAACATCCCATGGTCCTTTTGGTATTGGGCTCGTGTTACAGATGGCTCTGGGGATGAATTCTGCATGAAGCAGGATGATTTCCAGTTGAAATGTATTCCGGCTCCTTGTGTGCCGGACATGACCAATCTCTTCGCGACTTCCTGCAACCCGAGCGACACCGGCGTATTCGTACAGCACTTGCAAAACGTGTTCGGTTGCGATTCAACCGTGACGACAACAGTGACGCTGCTTCCGAGTAGCGCCACGACAGTCAATCTGACTTCCTGCAGCCCGGCCGACACCGGCACGACAATCGTCACTTTGCAAAACGTCTAC
>CAYZOL010000059.1:2743-5150 GCA_964480325.1 uncultured Candidatus Saccharibacteria bacterium
GTAGTCACGACCATCACAACGCTGCTTCCGAGTAGCGCCACGACAGTCAATCTGATTTCCTGCAGCCCGGCCGACACCGGCACGACAATCGTCACTTTGCAAAACGTGTTCGGTTGCGATTCAACCGTGACGACAACAGTGACGCTGCTTCCGAGTCCAAGTGTGGAGATAGACACAACCTCTGTTAGTTGCCCAATTGGCACGAACGATGGTTCAATTTTTCTCTACGTTTTTGGTGGTTCTGCCCCTTATGATTTTTTATGGGGTGGAAGTGGTTCTACAAGTCAAGAGTGTTCGGGTCTAGCGCCTGGCACATACACAGCCACGGTTACTGATGCTAACGGTTGTTCGACCACGGTGGAAGCCACTTTGGCTCCGCCAATTTGTTTCCCGCCACCCAGCGATACGACGATTTATTTGGCGACTTGCCACCCTTCCGAGGTTGGCACGAAAGTTGACACACTTACTGGCTATCTCGGTCAGGACAGCGTTGTCACCACGATAGTTAGTTTTGACTCTACTCTCGTGCCGAATATCGAAGTTAAGAGCATGACTCATCCCACGGAAATGAACCCGTGGAATGGTGCCATTGAAACCGAAACAACAGGGGGAACTTCGAACTATACTTATGTTTGGAGCAATGGAGCAGTTACTGAAGACGTCAGTGGACTGCAAGGTGGAATTTACTTCGTAACCGTCACCGACGCCAATGGTTGCATTGATTCAACTCGTGCAGGACTCTGCGCGTTTTGGGTATCCAATCCATTGGAAGGGACAGCCGTAATCCATTTCGGACCGGCTGACCAAGAGGTCATAGACCTGTATTATGGTGACAAAATTGGAACATTGGTTGTAGCAGTTATTTCGTCAGGAGAAGAACTTCTAGAGAAGAAAATAGACCTCTCTGTTTATACAGAAATTACTGTCGATTACTCCTCAAAAGTTCCTGCAACTGCAACAATTTATTTGCAAAACGGCAAAACACTTTTTTGCAAATTTGTGTTCTAAAAAACTTTCTCTCAAACAAAATTGCCTCCCGGTGGTACGAAAGTATCCATTGGGAGGTAATAAAAAAATCAAATACAACAGTAGATATGAAAAATCTGATTTTTTTCTTCACTCTTATTTTTTGCGTCATGTTGACTTCGGTCTCGGCGCAGAAAAAACGGCCGTTCGACTCGGCCAAAAATTACCTCCCGGGACAATGGTATACCCCGGATTCGGCGGACTGCGGATGTCGCCCTGGTTTTTATCCGCTTTTCAATAAAATCAGCCCTACTCAATGGGGTTGTGAATTGAAAAAATGCATCAAATCCGGCACAAAAAAGCTTGTGCCAAAGCCTGGCGTCTCGACTCCGCCCCCTCCGACAGCTGACACCTGCGTAGAGATTAATAACTACGACCAACGGGTGTACAACTATGGTGACACCTGCGTAGAGATTAATAACTACGACCAACGGGTGTACAACTATGGCGATACAACCAAACCCCAGCCCATTCTGGGCGAGGCGCATACTTTAGTTTATGCAGAGGTGGCGGCTACTTTTCCCACCGACCCAGAATTTGATGCCATGACTCCGATTGTAAAAATCGGCGGGGAAGTTCGTGGCAATGTTGAAAAATTTCCTGGTTTGTCTGTTGGGGCTCACTCTAATGTTGTAGTTGTTCCGGCAGCTTTTGTAAAAAAGCAAAGTTGCCCTAGTTGTGTCCCGCAGGATCCTGAAAGTCTAATCGGAATTCAGCTCGGAGTAGATGCAACTTGGCAATTCGGTGATCGCGCAGCGATTAGAGGGTATTGGACCTCAGGAACTCGTCTTGTTACTGAGCGAAAAGTTGTTGACCTTCCTGGCGACGGGTGGGGAGGTGAATTTATCTGGAAGTTCAGAAAAGTTCCGGCACAAATTTTCGCCGGCTCTGCGACAAACAAAGCTGGTTCCGCTCCATACGTTGGCCTTCGGGTTGATGGATGGAAAAAGCACAAAAAAGGGCCGTTACTCAAACCGGCTCGTTTGACAGGAGGTTAAAACCTCACCCCTGGCCACTTGGGAGAAAGGTGGATATCGCGGACACGGCGAGAAATAAAAAGTGAAAAATATTAATTTGTTCTTTATGGTTCATGTTGCAAATGTTTGTAACGTGAATTCAAAATATATATGCACGTCGAAATGACTGTGCAAAAAAAATCTTTGGGCCCCTGCAAACGAGCAGGGGTCTTTTTTTTACCATTCCAGTACTAAAATTTTAATAATGACCATTAGTTATTACATTTTTTCTTTTTTATACACTTCTTCATTTTTTACTTAATCAGAATTTAGTACGGGACAGGTTTTAAAAACCACCAAAGTTTTAGGGGTTTTTGTGGCATGTAAAATGCTATACTTTTGCTATGGAGGGATCACCCAGTGGG
>CAYZOL010000060.1:0-5031 GCA_964480325.1 uncultured Candidatus Saccharibacteria bacterium
AGCTCAGAGGATAAAACACGATGTTAATACAAAGCTCGGTTTGTCCGTGTCCTTGGGCCTTGCCCCTACCAAAGTCTTGGCCAAGGTAGCGTCGAACTTCGTAAAGCCAAACGGCCTGACAATAATAAAAAAGGAAACAGCCAGAGACTTTTTGACAAAAGTACCCATAGGTAAAGTCTGGGGTATCGGCGCCCGTGGGGCGGAGAGTTTCAAGCAAAAGGGGATACACACAGCAATTGATTTCATAAATCTTGAAGGTGATTGGGTAAAGAAAAATTTGCACATAAATTATATTTATCTCTGGCATGAATTACGAGGGGAGAGGTTGATGGAGGTAAATAGAGAGGTAAAAACAAAATACTCCTCAATCCAAAAAACCCGCAGTTTCCACCCTGCTACGAATGAGCCCAGTTTCCTCTTGGCTCAATTTTCAAAACACATCGAGGAGGCTTGCAAGAAAGCCCGTCACTACAAGCTCGCGCCCAAGAAAATTTTATTTTTTTTGAAAACAAAAGATTTTAAATACTGTGTATGCAAAGTGCCACTTATGACCCCTACCAATTCACCGGAGGTCTTGATTGAGCTTGTGCACAAGCATTTCAAAGTCATGCACAAAGGCGGGGTGCTCTATCGTACCACTGGGGTGACCTTGGCGGACCTAGTGCCGGACGGGCTCATGCAAGTGGACCTTTTTGGCAGTACTCAGCAAGTCCAAAAATTAAAGCACATACATGAGAGCATAGATGCCCTCGAAAGTCGCTTGGGCAAAAGGCTGGTTCATCTAGCCTCCACTCATAGTGCCTTAGAGCACCCCACTGTTGGCACCGAAGCTGACGAGGTAGACCGCAACCTGCTTTTTTTGTAGGTAGTATTTTTTGAAAAATGTGTTAGAGTGCCGTTATAGGCGGCTCGGGTAAAAATTTTTGAAAAGCCTTGAGAGTTTAAATTTTAATTTAATTAAAGAAAAATGGGAGAGATAATTATAGGAATACTAAGAGTTTGCTTGGCAGGGGTGATAGGACTTCCGTGTCTTATTATTGCCAACGTGTTGGTGTCCTTTGAGGAGGAAGTAGATAAATGGATAGCCAAGGACCCCTTTTGGGCCTACTATATTTTGAAATATATTTTAATGGTTATTACTGCTCCTTTTGCTATTGGGGCGGGCTTCATGGCCTTTGCTTAAGAATTCATATCTGTAAGGCGAGATAGTTAGCTAGCTCTTGACAATAGCTAGCTTATATTTCATATGGGTGTATAATGAACTTAAAGTAAAAGCTCTTCCGTTTTGGTTCGGTTCTTTAAAGGCCTACCACCCACGGACTGATCTTTGAAATATTTCTCCTATAAAAAAAATTTTACAGCAATGAAAAACTTGTTCATCGCGCTTTTTCTGTTGACTGGACTGTCAGCGGAGGCGCAAAAAAAATTCAAGGTGCACATCGGCGTAAATGTCGGGATGTCGTCGTTGCATCACGACACCCGATTTGAAACGACGCCGCTGCATGACCTCTATTCCTTCGTGGCGATCTCCCATCGCCCCGATGTGTATACTTGGGAGGAATTTGAAAGGGACTACGAAATTCGTACGTCCTTCATACAGCCGCGTTTCGGCATTTCGGCCCATTTCACTTACAAAGACTGGCCGATACTCGCTTCTGTGGAAGCGATGAGTTCGCCTTCATCGTATCAGAAAATGGCTTACGGTTTGACTTTGGGCCTTGGGAAAGAATTGTACGCAGAAGATGATTTTTATTTCACCTTTCTCGGCGGCTATAAGTTTGTGAAAGACAACGGCTTCGGTGCCACCACGATCGTTAATTCGATCGGCCACGACGAGGCCAGGGGATACGCTGCCACATTTTTCAACCCAGAGGAACCTCTGGGTAAGAAAACTGGTCACCTGTTCACCCTGCGGGGTGGGCTGGGCAAAGAATTGGGCGAAGCCAAAATAATTCGTGTCGGCGTAGAAGCCTACGGCGAGTTGGACTTGACGCCGGCCACAGAGCGTCAAGCAAGAATGACAAATTACGGAGCGCAGTTTTTCCTGCGCTTCAAGTTATAGGATTTTGTGCATAATCCCTAGGTTGGGTCATATTGGCCCAATCTTTTTTTTGCTTACTCATCTTTAATTTTTTAAAATTTTTTATGAAAAATTAATTTAGAATTTTGTGTATTTTTAATACATCCCAAAATATATTGATTTTTAATGGATTTATGCTAGTATTGTTTATGTAACAATTTTTTATGAACAAAAGCTTGTATCAGCCAGTTTTCGTAAAGGATCCACTTAAAGCGCTAAAAATGCGCAAGCAAAAAGGCATCACCTATGTAGATGCATTTTCGCACCAACTTAAAGAGTTATTTTTTATAGAGAACCACCAGTTCATCGGTCAGCCAAAGGCTGAAGTTTATAAAACTATTGATTTTAAAAAATACTGTGAAAGGAAAAAAAATAATTTTGTCCATGTGTATCTCCCGTGGAACAACTCACTCATTAAAACTTTCCCTAAAAAAGAATATCTGGAACTAAAAACTAACAGAAATCAGGACCTCATCACTAAAGAAGAACAGGAAGTTCTGAGTAACACAAAAATCGGAGTATTTGGAATGAGTGTGGGGAGTAATATTGCATTTGTCCTTACCCAAGCCGGAATCAGCAATGACATAGTCATTGCTGATTTTGATTTACTCGACACTACCAATCTCAATCGTATTTTGGCTGGCGCACATCAGATAGGTTTACCCAAGGTTGCCATAGCCGCTAGGAGAATATATGAAGACAACCCATTTGCCAAAGTTACCGCTTTACCCAAAGGTGTTACGATAAAAAATCTTGAAGATCTCCTAAAGAAAAAGAAGCTAGATATAATTATCGAGGAGATAGATGACATAAAAATGAAAATTGAAACAAGACTACTCGCACTCAAATACAAGGTGCCGGTAGTTATGATCACGGACAATGGTGATGGCGTAGTGTTACATGTTGAGCGATATGATTTGGGTTACAAAAAGATCTTTGACAAAGATTTGGATTATTGGAAGGGCTTGCTTAAGCTTGAAGTGACAAAAGAAATAGCAGGCAAAACCATAATGGGTGACATTGTAGGTGGTATGGAAAAAGTAGACCCTCGGATGATCTCTTCGGTTAAAAGGGTATTAAACAAAGAGCTAGTTTCGTGGTCACAGTTAGGTAGCGCTGCAATATTGGGTGGAGTGGTAGCCACTGTGGCGATTAAAAAAATTATTAGAGGTGAAGATCGGGATCTCTTCAGAACCGAACATATATCTGTATAGTATGAAAAATAAACAAAAGTTTAATGGTTTTTATGAATCTCTTCCTGAATTTGATGCCCACAACTCAGTAATTTTTATTACAAATAAAAAAAAGAATCTTCGAGGATACATTGCTTTCCACCGAGGTGGATTTGGTTCACCTTCCTTTGGGGCGACCCGCTTTTGGTCTTATGATGGGCAAGGTGAGGCTCTCAAGGATGCGCTTAGACTCTCTAAGCTAATGTCATACAAAAATGCGTTGGCAGGCTTGCCATATGGTGGTGCAAAGGCGGTACTTATAAAACCTAAAAATGGAAAATACAAAAAAAGTGAGCTACTTAGAGAATACGCACGGCACCTCGAACGTCTTGGTGGCAAGTTTATTACAGGCACTGATGTTGGGCTTGATTTAGGAGATATTACCAAAATGCTAAAGGTAACCAAAAACCTCGTGGGCTTCATGAACAATCCGGAAAATGCCACTGCGTTTGGACTTTTTTATTCCATCGAAACGGCGGTAAAGCACATCAATGGTTCACCTAGCTTGAAGGGTGTGTCTTTTGCCATTCAAGGCCTGGGCAAAGTGGGCTCACTTATTTTGGGGATGATTTACAAAGATGCTTCAAAAATATACGTTGCAGATATTGATAAAAAAAAGCTAGCAGAAATAAAAAAGAAATATCCCAAAGTCATAATTGTTTCTCCAGATAAAATCCACAAGCAAGAAGTGGATGTGTTTTGTCCCTGTGCGTTATCCGGCGTATTAAGTAGTAAAACTATAAATGACATTAAGGCACGAGCCATAGTAGGCTCGGCAAATAACCAGCTAACTCATAAAGCGGTAGGGGAGATATTGCATCGCTTGGGGATTTTATATTGTCCGGATTATGTGGTGAATGCTGGTGGCCTCATCGCTGTAGCGCATGAATACCAAAAGAGGGAAAAGGGTAATGGCACACTCCGAGAGAAGTTAAAACAAATTGGTCCTAGGCTCGATAAAATTCTTACCATGAGTAAAAAAACAAACAAAGCCCCCTCCACAGTAGCGGACGAAATAGCAGAAAAGATTCTAGAAGGCAGGTATTAAAAAGTAGTTTCAAGGATTATGACAATGTCTTTTGAAGAAATCGAAATACATTATTAATAAAACACAATTAATTATTGTCATAATAAAATGAAATACAAAAATCCAGTATCCAAGTTTTCATTTATAGTATTTGTTTTAGCGTTATTTTTTACAGTCATTCCTAAAGAGGTGGAAGCTGCTGTCCTCTTTACTCAGCCGGATCAGTCAAACACATTTCAATCCTGCATAACCCAAGATGGTTTAGGCTGTACGGGTATTTTAGACCACTCCAGTTATAGAGGAGTACCACAAGCAGGCACTTTGGCATCTTTTCAATTTTATGCAAAGTCCAACCTGGGTACATTTAATGTGGTGTATCTATACAATGTTACCAATCCAAACGGCTTAATATATTTTGCTCCTGTTAACTATGTGCCAGGCATAACTGATGGCAACGGTGAAATGACGCTATACACAGTACCTGCCGCCAACCTTTCTCAGCAAGTGATCTTCAACGGCACTGACACGTGGAGCATAGCTATTTTTGCGTATAGCAATACTCGTAATTATTTCTTCTGTAATCTTTCATGTTACAGGCCCAGCACATTACTAGGCAACAATACCCCTGCTCCGTATTTTGTGGTTAATGACAGTACTCCTATACCAGTCGGTTGCCAAGTAGATTGTTTTTC
>CAYZOL010000061.1:0-4851 GCA_964480325.1 uncultured Candidatus Saccharibacteria bacterium
CTGTACCTTCGACAAAAGAATCTTATGATTACACCGGCTGGGGAGCGGGAAGTGAATTACTTTATGAATGTCAAAGTGTGGGTGAGGGTGCCTATAACACACACTTTTCTATTCATTCATATCCTGAACCTTTAAATCTAGAGTATTGTGTTTATGCTGTGTCAGGATGCAAAGAACTTTTTGGTTGTATGTGTCTAAGAAAGAAAAGCTATTGTATTTTAAATAAACAATACTCTAAAGATGAATATGAAAAGTTAAGGGAAAAAATTATTTCTGAAATGGAAACAAACCCATACGTAGATGCAAATGGTAGAGTTTGGAAATACGGAGAGTTCCCTCCGATAGGTATTGCTCCTTTTGCGTATAATGAAACGTTCGCGCAAGATTTTTTTCCTTTGACAAAAGAAGAGGCTATTATTAAAGGATTTGGTTGGCATGATAGAGAAGAAAATCAATACACCTCGACAATACTTTCAAAAGATTTACCCGATCGATTGTCTGATGTTTCCGATTCAATATTAAATGAAGTCATAGAGTGTGAGTGCTTGCGTTGTTATAAAATTTCTCAAGGAGAATTGAAATTCTTAAAAAGGTTAAATTTTCCTATTCCTAGAAAGTGTCCAGAATGTAGAAGAAAAGAAAGATTCAGCCGAATAAATCTACCAAAGTTTTTTGACCGAAATTGCGATAAATGTGGTACAGACATAAAAACCAGCTACGCTCCAGACCGCCCCGAAATAGTATACTGTGAGAAATGCTACCAGCAGGAGGTGTACTAGCCCTGTCGCTCGCGAGCGACAGGGTGAAGTATTTTTGATTTTTCTCTCAATTTTTCTACCCAGTAGTAGATTTTGGAAGAGCAGAAATAATATTTCTGCGCGCATCACACACTTCCAAAATTCACTACTGGGTGCTATAATGCCCTTATGTCAAAGGATTATTACAATGTATTGGGTGTACAAAAAGGCGCGTCAAAAGACGAGATAAAGAAGGCTTTTTACAAGCTGGCGCACAAGTATCATCCTGATAAAAAGGAAGGTAATGAAGCCAAATTCAAAGAGGTAAACGAAGCTTACCAGGTACTTTCTGACGAGCAAAAACGTGCACAATATGACCAATTTGGCTCAAACTATCAAAATATGGGCGGCAGTGCTGGAGGCTACCAACAACAGGGTGGCTTTGGTGGATTTGAAGGTTTTGACTTTTCAAACTTTTCCCAAGGTTTTGGAGGTGCTGGGGCAGAGTTTGACCTAAACGATATCTTTAGCGATTTCTTCGGTGGTGGCGGAGGCAGTAGGCAGGCACGTCGTGGACGCGATATTTCTACTGAAATTCAGATTTCTTTTTCGGATTCAATTTTTGGAGTAAATAGAAAAATTTTAATTACCAAAACATCTAGTTGTATTACTTGTAAAGGATCAGGCGCGAAGGAGGGAACAAAAATGGATACCTGCAAAAAATGCAACGGCCAAGGAAAAATCCGTGAAATGAAGCGTACAATCTTAGGCTCTATCGCTACAACCAAGGTTTGTGAGGAATGTGTTGGTGCAGGTCAAGTTCCCAAGGAAATTTGTGAAAAATGTAAAGGTAAAGGTGTGCTAAGAAGGGAAGAAGAAATTTCCATAAATATTCCAGCAGGTATAAGAAACGGCGAGATGGTCCGCATGACCGGCATGGGTGAGGCTATTTCCAAGGGCACCACAGGGGATTTGTATATAAAAATAAATGTAGCACCTCATCCTGTTTTCAAGCGCGATGGTAACGATCTTGTCATGGATTTAAATCTAAAACTCTCTGAGGCGTTACTGGGTGCAAAATACGATATCGAAACACTGGATGGTAAAGTAGAGGTAAAGATTCCAGAAGGTGTGTCTATTAACGAAATTCTTCGAGTTAAGGGCAAGGGTGTTCCAGCAGGAGGTGGCAAAAGAGGTGACATACTTATAAAACTTAACATTAAGCTCCCAAACAAGCTTTCCAAAAAGTCACGTGAACTAATTGAAGAGCTAAAAAAAGAAGGAGTATAAATTATGAATTCAGACATAAAAGACATTCGTTTGGCGGAAGTGGGCTTGCAAAAAATCAACTGGGCGGCGATAGATATGCCGGTGCTCCATTCAATAAAAGAGGATTTTAAAAAAAAGAAATTATTTAAAGGCGTACGCGTGTCCGCATGCTTGCATGTAACTACTGAAACAGCAAACCTTATTATTGCACTTAAAGAAAGCGGTGCCGAGGTCTCACTTTGTGCTTCAAACCCACTTTCAACTCAGGACGATGTGGCAGCAGCGCTTGTAAAATATTTTAAAATTCCAGTTTTTGCAAAGAAGGGGGAAAGCAGTAAAGAATATTTTGCACACATTAATAAAGTTTTAGATACAAAGCCACACATTACAATGGATGACGGTGCTGACCTTGTGTCAGTCATTCATAGTAAAAGAACTGAGCTTCTTAAAAATATAAAAGGCGGTACTGAGGAAACTACCACAGGAGTTACTCGTCTTAAGGCTATGGCACACGAGGGTGCGCTACACTTTCCAGTTATTGCTGTTAACGACTCCACCACCAAGCATTTCTTCGACAACAGGTATGGTACTGGGCAGTCCACCTTAGACGGGATTATTCGTGCTACGAACAAGCTAATTGCTGGGTCTACCTTCGTAGTTGCTGGATATGGCTGGTGTGGCAAGGGTCTTGCCATGCGTGCACGAGGAATGGGAGCCAATGTGATAGTGACTGAGATAGAATCCGTAAAAGCGCTAGAAGCGTACATGGATGGCTTTAGAGTCATGCCCATGTCAGAGGCTGCAAAGGTAGCTGACTTTATTTGTACGGTTACTGGCAATACTGAGGTAGTAGGAAATGATGCTTTTAAAACTATAAAAAATGGATGTATAATCTCAAATTCTGGACACTTTGATGTGGAGATTGACTTAAAAGCTTTGCAAAAAATTACAAAGAAACAAAGTACTGTTCGCAATAATGTAGAGTCGTACGAGCTAAAGGATGGAAGAACTATTTTTGTCCTAGCTGGAGGTAGGCTGGTAAATTTAGGATCCGCTGAAGGACACCCTGCATCAGTGATGGATATGAGCTTTGCAAATCAAATCCTTGCCGCAGAGTTGATATTGAAGAGCGGAAATAAATTAACAAACGATGTCCATACTTTGGGTACAGATGTTGATGAGAAGATAGCAAGCTTGAAATTAAAGAGTCTTGGAATCAAAGTAGACACGCTGTCAGATCGTCAGAAGGCGTACATGTCATCATGGAAAGAGGGTACAAATTAGTATGAAATGTGATACTTACTCTGAAATTCTAGTTTTAGGTTCGGTAGTCAATGACATAGTTTTTTTGCCTAAAGGTAAAACCAAAGAATTTTTTGGTGGAACGGGTGCAAATATTTCTTACGGGCTTGGACTCTTGGGTTTGCATCCAACTCTTTTTTCAGTAGTGGGGAGCGATTTTGGTTCAAAATTTAAATCTCATTTGGAAAAACATGGAATAAATCTAGCATTGTCAGTGAATAAGAAAAACAAAACTGCTACTTTTTTGATAGACAAAACAGTCAAAGGCGCTACAAAGGAAACATGGCAACCAAATGTGTATAACGAGATTGAAAATATTTCTTTACTTAAAGCCGTAAAAAAGCCACTACTTCAGAAAATAAAAATAGCTGTTTTTTCTCCAGGGACCGCAAAGAGTACACTTAGGCACTTGAAAGAATTCAGGGCAGTGAATAAGAATGCATTTGTTATTTTTGATCCAGGACAGATGATATACACCTATAGTAAAAAAGTTTTTTTGGAGTGTTTGGAGTATTCAGACATGTTAATAATAAATGAATTTGAAACGGAGTTTTTGGAAGATGTTTTAAAATTAAATTTAAAAAAAATATTAGATAACAAGATTTTTATAAAAACATTAGGCGAGAAGGGGAGCACGATTTACACAAAAGATGATCATTTTACCGTTCCTGTTTTTAAGGCCAAAAAGTTTATAGATGCAACAGGGGCTGGAGATGCATATCGTGCTGGGCTTATTTATGGAATCGTTCATAACTATACGCTCTTGGATGGAGCAAAATTGGGTGCAAAAATAGCTTCAAAAAACGTGGAGCATTTGGGTTGTCAAAATTATACTTTTAAAGTAAAATTAATCGATATTAATTAAATAAAACCAAGAAAATATATGCCATATCTTTTCACGTCAGAATCAGTTTCCGAAGGACATCCAGACAAAATAGCAGACCAAATTTCCGATGCATTAGTAGATAATTTCCTCGCTTTTGATAAAGATTCCAAGGTTGCTTGCGAAACTCTCGTGACAACTGGTCAGGTAGTAGTAGCAGGTGAGGTCCGCTCTAAAGCCTATGTGGATGTACCGCACATAGTGCGCGATGTTGTCAGGAATGCGGGCTATACAAAAAGTGAGTACATGTTTGAAGCTAATTCTTGCGGAATACTCTCGGCTATTCATGAGCAGTCTCCGGATATAAGTCAGGGTGTTGTGAGGAAAAGTAAAAAAGACCAAGGTGCCGGCGACCAAGGCATGATGTTTGGTTATGCCACGAACGAAACTGAGAACTACATGCCACTACCGCTTGATATTGCCAACAGGATTTTACTCGAGCTTCGTGCTATCCGCAAAGAAGGCAAGCTTATGAAGTACCTAAGGCCTGACGCAAAAAGTCAGGTGACACTTTTGTACAGTGATACAAACGAACCACTTCGAGTGGACACCATCGTGGTCTCCACTCAGCATGATGATTTTGCAGGCGAGGCAGAAATGCAGGCAAAAATAAAAAAAGACATAATAAATATTTTAATGCCTCGGTTGAAAGCGCATTAC
>CAYZOL010000062.1:0-3919 GCA_964480325.1 uncultured Candidatus Saccharibacteria bacterium
GCCTCCATAAAAGGCATCAAATGCCCCTTCAATATCCCACCACCGAATTTGTTTACAATGTATTTTTTATTCTGCATTTTGTCCATTCATTATATAGCTTTTATCTAAAAAATCCACATTGCAATTTGGGGTATGAAGTTTATAATGAAATGGTTAAAAATAACCAAAATAATCATGTCAAAAATACTTGTAATCGGGGCGGGGAATGTGGGGAGTGTGGGTTTGCATAAAATGGCGCAGACACCAGAGATTTTCTCAGAGATTCATATTGTTTCTCGAACACAAAAAAAGCTTGAAGCTGTGCGGGATTCTGTGCTTAAAAAATCTAAAGGCAAAGTAAAGCTAAATATTCATGTTGAAGATGTAAGTAAAAAAGAAAACATGCTAAAGCTTCTGAATGAGGTCAAGCCAAAGCTTGTGGTCAACTGGGGTGCGCCTTGGGACAACCTGACCATGATGGATGCTTGCCTAGAATATGGAGTGAATTATATTGATACTGCATGTTATGAAGATATCAATAAATACGGATTTTCATATAAACTTCAGTTAGCAAAAAATGAAGAATTTAAAAAGAAAGGGTTGCTCGCAATATTGGGCGCTGGCTTTGACCCAGGAGTTTCAAACATTTTTTCTGCCTACGCTCGGGATTACTTGTTCGACAAAATAAACACCATAGACATTCTGGATTGCAACGGTGGCAGTAAAGATAAGAAAATAAAATTCGCACCGAACTTTGACCCAGAGATAAACCTCCGCGAACTAATTCTGCCTATTAAGTATTGGCAAGATGGCAAGTGGAAAGAGAAAGGCAGGCTCATAGATGAGGGGGCACCATTTTTTGAGTTTAACTTTCCCGAAGCAGGGAAGTTTACCCCATACCTCATGTACCACGAAGAGCTTGAGACAATACCAAAGCATATTCCTGGGCTCAAGCGTATCCGTTTCTGGATGACATTTTCTCCAGCGTATCTGACATATCTTCGAGTGCTTTATGAAATAGGCTTAACTCGTATTGACCCAGTGGATTATGAAGGTAAAAAAGTCGTGCCCATTAAATTCTTGAAAAAGATCTTGCCAACAGGGGAGGACTTCAACAGCACATATGTAGGTAAAACAAACATTGGTAATATCATCGACGGAGTCAAAGACGGTAAGAAAAAAGTGGTCTATATATACAATGTTTGTGATCACAAAGAAGCTTTCAAAGAAACAGGAGGTAATGCTATCGGTTATACCACAGCCATACCTACAGTTACGACTGCCAAGATGGTTCTTTCTGGTAAATGGGGTGGAGTGGGCGTGAAAAACACAGAAGATAAAAGCTTTGATTCAAAAGTGTTCTTAAACGAAATGGCAAAGACAGGGCTTACATGGAAGGTGA
Organism: uncultured Candidatus Saccharibacteria bacterium; assembly: GCA_964480325.1. GTDB lineage: Bacteria > Patescibacteriota > Minisyncoccia > Phycocordibacterales > UBA9973 > UBA9973. Next base: position 1,382 of record CAYZOL010000062.1, read on the forward strand.
AAACTTTGAAAGATTTACCAAGGGAGTTAAAGAAGAATTATTAGTTTTCGATATATATTTTTACAGGGTCCGCACTTTTTGAAGCTTAAAAAGTGCTGAAGTGCTCACGCCGTCGCGTTCGCAACCCCCTCTAAAAACATATATCTCAGACATCGAAAAATTTATTTTAAAAAATTTAAATTATGAAAGAAAATAAAGAAAAATTTATAGAACCATGGATAGATACGAGTGGCTGGAAGGCAGAGGATTTTGCTAAAGTCCAGACCCCTTGTTATGTGGTGTCTGAGTCTCACCTGGAAAAGAACCTTAAAATTCTAGCCGATGTACAAAAGAGGACTGGTGCAAAGATCTTGATTGCTATTAAGGGGTTTTCGATGTATTCGGTTTTCCCACTCATTAAGAAATATCTGGCTGGGGCCGAGGCAAGTTCGGTCAATGAGGCAAGGTTATGTAAAGAAGAATTTGGTAAAGAAGTGCATACTTTCTCGCCTTCGTATACCACAATGAACATTAAAGAATATATAAAGTATTCGAACCATTTGGTTTTCAACTCTTTCTCACAGTGGAATGAATTCAAAGGCATTGTTAAAAAGAGTAAAGTTTCAGCCGGTATGCGTGTTAATCTCGAACATTCAGTAGCGACTGAGCCCATGTATGATCCATCTCGGCCGGGGTCACACTTTGGGGTAACCCTTGCCAACTTCGAAGGGCAGAATTTAGCAGGGCTAGAAGGGTTACACTTTCATAATCTATGCGAGCTCGGTGCGGACGCTTTTGTTTCGAGTTTAAAAGTATTTGAAGAAAAATTTGGAAAGTATTTACCACAAATGAAGTGGGTGAATTTTGGTGGTGGACACCACATTACTCGTAAAGATTACGATGTGGAGCTTTTAGTTAAAACATTAAATGATTTTAAAAAAAGGTATCCGCATTTGACGGTATATCTCGAGCCAGGGGAGGCAGTAGGACTAAACGCCGGAGTGTTGGTTGCAAGTGTGATTGATTTAATTGAAAATACAAAAAATATCGCCGTGCTTGATGTCTCAGCAACATGTCATATGCCGGATGTTTTAGAGATACCATACCTACCACATGTGTTAGGTGCAAATGAAAATGGTAAATACACTTATGATTTTGTAGGCCCAACATGTTTGACTGGCGATGTTATTGGGACTTATACTTTTGATAAACCACTTGCTCTAGGTCAAAAGCTTATTTTCATGAACATGGCCATATACACAATGGTTAAGAACAATACGTTTAATGGTGTAGACTTGCCAAGTATTGCTATAATGAAGAAAAGCAAAATTAAAGTAATTAAAAATTTTGGTTATAGGGATTTTAAAGGGAGATTGTCTTAGAATGTATAATCACGCACCAAAAGAATACATTTGTCCTCTGTGCCAGATAGCTAAAGGAGAAGAGACAGAAAAAGGTAGACAAGAAGAAGATGTTATTTTTCGTGACAAGTTTATTACTTGTTTTATTGCAGGCAAATGGTGGAGGTCTAACCCTGGCCATGTGATAATTATTCCAAATCAACACATAGAAAATATTTATGACATGCCTGAAGACACTGGTCATAAAATTTTTGATTTTTCTAAAAAAATAGCAATTGCTCTAAAGGAAGTATACCTTTGTGACGGTACATCTACCAGACAACATAATGAGCCGGCAGGGAATCAAGATGTTTTTCATTATCATCTACATGTTTACCCAAGATACAAGGATGATAATTTGTATATAAACCATCGAGACACCTATTGGCCAACCGAAGAAGAAAAGCTACCCTACTCAAAAAAATTAAAAGCTTATTTCTCTAAAAGTGATTAAGGCAATTTGTTTTGACTTGGATGGCGTATATTTCACGGGAGCTGGTAAAAAAGCTTTTCATAAAGCATTGGTTGAATTATCTGGCAGTGAGGAGAAAGTAAGTTATGTCCTGTATACCTCCCCCGAAATGCGACAGTTTTTTACTGGTAAATTAAGTGAAGATCAACTTTGGGATTTTGTACGCCACCACTTAAACATCAATTTATCCAACAAAGAATTTGAAGATTTATGGGTTAAAGAATATGAGATAGATGAAGAAGTTAGAAAGATTGTGTTACAAGCCAAAGAAAAGGGTTATATAACATGTGTATGCTCAAACAACAACCCTGTGCGTGTTAGAGCTTTGGAGGAAAGGTTTAATTTCTTAAGTAATTTTGACGTGCAAATATTTTCATATAAAGTTGGTTTCGTAAAGCCGAGTAAGGAAATCTTTCAAGCATTAATAGACCAGTCAGGCGTTGAGCCTGAAGAAATTGTGTATTCTGATGACAAGGAAGAAAGATTAAGTGGTGCGAAAAACTTGGGTATAAATGCCTTTGTTTATAAGAATTTTGAGGAGTTTTTACTAAAATTAGAGGAGCTTGGCGTAAGTTTTAAATAGTTATACCGTAATAAATTAATTCGAAAGTTGTAGTATAATCTAAATATGATAAAAGACGAAAGAAAAAGTGGGCGATATCGCTCACGACGTCAAAAAGAAGCTCA
>CAYZOL010000062.1:3929-4640 GCA_964480325.1 uncultured Candidatus Saccharibacteria bacterium
CGAAAAGAGGAAAGGTTTTAACCCGAATGAAAACGGCTTGTATGAGTCAGGGCTTTTTGGCTTGCCATTTACTCCAGATGAATCAGAGCTTGTGATACTGCCTGTGCCTTGGGAGGCCACCGTGTCATATGGTCTAGGCGCTGCGATGGGGCCCGAGGCGATACTTAATGCTTCAAAACAGCTCGACCTCTATGATCCAAGTCACCCACAAGCCTGGGAAGAGGGCATAGCCATTCTACCTATTTCGTATGACATTATGGAAAAGAGTACACAAATACGTCAGCACACAGAAGAGTATTTGAAAAAGTATCAAGCCGGCGATATGGATGAATCACTCAAGCTTGAGATTAATGGCGCTTGCAAATGGCTCAAAGACGAAGTGAAGCGCTACACCCTTGAGGAGTTAAAAGAAGGACGCATGGTGGGCCTCGTAGGTGGGGAGCATAGTGTTTCTTTAGGGTACTTTGAGGCCTTGGCAGAGAGGTATGGGGAGTTTGGAATACTCCAGATCGATGCACATGCAGATTTGCGTGATGCATATGAGGGGCTAGAATTTTCCCATGCATCTATTTTTTTTAACGCCTTGAAAGATGAACGTGTAACGAAGCTTGTTCAGGCAGGTATCCGCGACATGTCTGAATCAGAATTTGAAATACAACTTACCCATCGAGATAGGATAAAAGTTTTTACTGATTCTGAAATACGAAAAAA
>CAYZOL010000063.1:0-4637 GCA_964480325.1 uncultured Candidatus Saccharibacteria bacterium
TATCAAATGCGAGCTTTATGATTGGATGGGCAAAGCCGGTACCATATAACCCAGATAATCTAAGTAATAGGAAATGGGGGGAGATTGCGGTAGCTGGCGCAGGAGTTGCGGTGAATTTATTTATTGCTACTTTTTTTGGTTTGATTTTACGTTTCTCGGCTGGAGCTAGTGTACCTGAGGGTTTTTTTACAATAATTTCAAACATAGTAATTGTTAACTTGGCCTTAGCAATATTTAACCTGGTACCGATACCGCCACTAGATGGTTCAAAGATACTTTTTCCACTTTTGCCTGCTTCACTTTACAAGGTCATACAAGCTATTGAACAATATTCATTAGTTGCCTTGCTTATTTTTATTTTCTTCTTTTCCAAGTATTTATCGGTGGTTTTGATTTTCCTATATAGCCTAATAACGGGAGTAATGTTTTAGTATTGCACCCGGTAGTAGATTTTAGCAAAGCCTTTAGGCGTGCTATGCACATTGCTAAAACTCACTACCGGGTTGCAATTTTTCTGGACTTGTAGTAGATTATCTTTGTATCTTTAGAGTCTTTTAGGACTCTTTTGTTTTAATAAATCAAGAAGCGATGCCAACCATAAACCAATTAGTTAAAAAGAATAGAGTAAAAATCAAAAGCAAGTCAAAGACTGTGGCTCTTGCTCGTGGTTTTAACGTACTGAAGAATAGGCCTATCTTTGGACCATCCCCATTTAAGCGTGGAGTTTGCACCAAAGTCACAACTACAACCCCAAAGAAGCCTAACTCAGCTCTCCGAAAGATTGCTCGTGTACGCCTAACAAACGGTATGGAGGTTACTGCATATATCCCAGGTGAAGGACACAACCTACAAGAGCACTCAGTTGTAATGCTTCGTGGTGGTCGTGTGAAGGACCTTATCGGTGTTCGTTATCACATAGTTCGTGGTGTGCTCGACACACAGGGGGTGGAGAAGAGGAGACAGGGACGCTCACTTTATGGTAACAAAAAGCCAAAGTCAGGTGATAAAAAGTAATTCAGTAAGTTCACACAATAAATTTATATAACATGCGAAGAAAAGTAAAAAACAGAAATATAGTAAACCCAGACTTTGTCTACAACTCTCAAAAGCTTGAGAAGTTTATTAACTACGTCATGTGGTCAGGAAAGAAGGAGACTTCAAGGAAGATAGTGTACATGGCTTTTGATATTATCAAAGAAAAAACAGGCAATCCAAATCCGTTGGAAATTTTTGACCTAGCTATGAAAAACGTAGGTCCACTTACAGAGGTACGCTCAAAAAGAATTGGAGGCGCAAACTACCAAGTTCCACGTGAAGTACGTGCAGACAGGAGGCTTGCTCTTGCAATGCGTTGGATCAGAGACGCAGCGAGAAAGGGCAAAGGTAAACCTATGCATATAAAGCTAGCTGACGAGCTAATAGCTGCTTCTAAAAACGAAGGTTCAGCAATTAAAAAGAAAGAAGACACTCACAAGATGGCAGATGCAAACAAAGCATTTGCACACTTTGCGTGGTAAACCCGCACACTTATCGGCATGAAGCGCCAAAGGCGCATTGTACTCAATGTCATGCCTATAAGTGTGCGGGTAAATTTAACCCATACACTTATGCATAAGTGTATGGGCAAGCTTCATTCCAAACTTTTTGCAATTCTTTCTTTAAGAAAACGCCTGGCATTTCCTCTTAACTTTAATGCTTGTTCTCGAATACGAGCATCTTTTTCGTTTTTATAAGCTTCGTAATATACAAGTTCAAAAGGTATCCGTAGCCTAGTTGAAAAAGATTTTCCATTTTGGTGTTCCTTTATTCTTCTTCTTAAATCATTAGTACTTCCTATATACAATTCTTCGTCTTGTAAACTTTTTAATACGTATACATAAAACATACTTAAATAATAACACCTCTTTTATGTCGGGTACACCCGCACACTTATGCATAAGTGTGCGGGTTGACTTTCCGCAGAGAGAGAGCTACTTTTTAGATGAACTAAATTTCTTTCACTATGCCACTTAGACAAATTGAGGGAATGCCGGATCCTAGGGATCCAATCCCGCCCGCCCAAGAAAATTTGCCAGCTTCCCCGCCGGCAAGTAATGAAATAACCTTTGAAGACACCTTGCCTTCGGGCAAGGTAATAATTGTAACAATCAAACCATATGTGCCCGACAAAGAGGGCACAACCGGAGTTGATTGATTTTCATCCCGAAAACCAAAATCTTGAGACTGATCCCGCTCAAGATTTTTTTCTTGCATAAAATTGCTTTGTAAGGTATATTGTGAGAAGCGCACAAGGCGCTTTTTTTCAGCCTCATCGGCTGATTCGCCAGAGAGGCGAAATTTTTATTTATTAATATTAAAGAAATATCAGCCACATGGACCGAGACTATCCACTAGAAAAAGTTAGAAATTTTGGAATTATTGCGCACATCGATGCAGGAAAGACTACGACTACAGAGCGTGTGCTTTTTTATACTGGGGTATCTCACAAAATAGGAGAGGTTCATGATGGAGAAACAACTACCGACTGGATGGAGCAAGAGCGCGAGAGAGGTATTACTATTACCTCTGCTGCTGTTACTTGTTTCTGGACACCTACATATGATCTTACCAACAAGGCCCTAAAACATCGATTCAATATTATTGACACACCTGGCCACATCGACTTTACTGTTGAGGTGAAGCGCTCACTTCGTGTGCTTGACGGTGCAGTAGTTGTATTTGACGGTGTGGCAGGAGTAGAGCCACAGTCAGAAACTAACTGGCGTTACGCTGACGAAGCTAACGTGCCACGTATTTGTTTTGTGAACAAGCTTGACCGTACTGGCGCATCTTTTGAGCATTCATACAAAACTATTTTAGAGCGTCTTTCTAAAAAGGCAGTTAGAGTGCAAATACCTATAGGTCTTGAAGAAAATTTTGAAGGAGTAGTGGACCTACTTCGAATGAAGGCATACTTTTTTGAAGGAGAAATGGGTAATACCGTTATTGAAAAAGAAATTCCTGAAAATTTACTCGCTGACGCTAAAAAATTTCATAATGAATTAATTGAAAAAATAGTTGAGACAGACGAAACATTAATGACTGAATATTTAGAAGGGATGGTTCCTCCATACGAGACTCTAAAAAAAGTTCTTCGTAAAGCAGTTATTGCCAATGAGATTTTTCCTGTTTTTGCAGGTTCCGCTTTGAAGAACAAAGGAGTTCAGCTTGTGCTAGACGCTGTGGTGGACTATCTCCCAGCACCAACTGATATTCCTCCAATTCCTGGCATAGATCCAAACACCGATAAAGAAATAGTTAGAAAAGCATCCGATACAGAACCATTTTCAGCGCTTGCTTTCAAGGTTGCAACTGACCCATTCGTCGGACAGCTTATTTTCTTCCGTGTTTATTCAGGAAGTTTGTCTGCCGGAAGTTATGTATATAACCCACGTACAAGAAACAAAGAAAGAATTGGACGAATACTTCGCATGCACGCAAACGACCGTGAAGAAGTGAAGAAAGTCTACGCTGGGGAGATCGCAGCGGCCGTAGGACTCAAGGACACCATTACCTCTGACACAATCTGCGATGAAAGTGCTCCAGTTGAGTTAAACAGAATTGTTTTCCCTGAGCCTGTTATCTCACTTCGTATTGAACCAAAAACAAAGGCAGACCAAGAAAAAATGGGTATGGCACTTAACCGACTTGCACAAGAAGACCCAACTTTTAAAGTATCTACTGATCAAGAAACAGGGGAGACTATCATTGCCGGTATGGGAGAGCTTCACCTTGAAATCATTGTTGACCGTATGAAGCGTGAATTTACCGTAGATGCAAACGTTGGTAAACCACAAGTAGCTTACCGAGAAACTATCATGAATAATTCAGAAGCGGAAGGTAAGTATATTAAGCAGTCCGGTGGACGTGGAAACTATGGTCACGTAAAAATCAAAGTTAAGCCTATGGTTGCCTTAACTAAAGAAGAGCTCGAAGACCTACCAAAAAACACTAAGAGATCAGATGGTTTTGAATTCGTAAACAGCATCAAAGGAGGAGCTATCCCACAAGAGTATATTGCTCCTTGTGAAAAAGGATTCAAGGAAGGACTTGATCGTGGTATTTTGGCAGGATTCAAAATGGTAAATGTGTCAGTTGAGCTTTGGGATGGATCCTTCCACGAAGTTGACTCAAACGAAATGGCTTTCAAAATAGCTGCTTCCATGGCAATACAAGACGCATGCAGGAGTGCAAAGCCAGTTATCCTTGAACCGATGATGAAGGTAGAGGTTGTTACACCGGATAAATTCATGGGTGATGTAACTGGTAACCTTTCTTCAAAACGTGGACTTATCGAAGGCATGGAAGACCGTGGTATGAACAAAGTTGTAAAAGCGATAGTTCCACTCTCTGAAATGTTTGGATACATGACCGGCCTCCGCTCAATGACTGAAGGACGTGCATCATTCACAATGGAATTCTTGCGCTACGATGTAGTGCCTCAAAACGTAGCTGAAACAATCATCTCTTCTCGCAAATAGTTCTCTTTGAAAATTTAAAAATTAATACTACAATTGTTGTAAAGTGTCTTATCATGCATCAAGAAATAATCGAAAAAATTTAATCGTTTTTATTTAGATAAAAAGTTATAGTACCAC
>CAYZOL010000064.1:0-4329 GCA_964480325.1 uncultured Candidatus Saccharibacteria bacterium
AAGGAGAAGGTTTATTCCCCATATTTTTTTCCAGATGAAAACATGATTGAAAAGGTGTATGAACCCTGGGTAGATGTAAAAATAATGGTACCTTCTACTTATCTTGGAGCGGTGATGCAGTTGTTGTATGACCATGAGGCGGAAGTAGGTCAAACGGAGAATTTTGGTGAGGAGCGAACCACCCTTACCCTTACTATGCCACTTCGTGAACTAATGCGTAACTTTTTTGATGAATTAAAAAGTGTTTCCTCTGGCTATGGCTCAATCTCTTATGAAATTGGTGAGATGAGGGAAGCAAATGTTACAAGGCTAGATATCTTGATTGCAGATGAAATAGTGCCAGCGTTTTCAAGAGTAATAGCAAGAAAAAGAGCTGAAGAAGAGGCAGAAAACGCAGTCGAAAAATTGCATAAAATCTTACCAAGACAAATGTTCGTTACCAAAATTCAAGGCAAGGCCTTAGGGCGCATTATTGCATCACGTACTATACAGGCGTTTAGAAAAGATGTTACAGGCTACTTGTACGGAGGTGACATAACAAGAAAAAAGAAACTGCTAGAGAAGCAGAAAAAAGGTAAAAAGAAAATGAAGGAACGTGGTCGGGTAAATATCCCACAAGAGGTCTTTCTAAAAATGATGCGCAGTGGAGAAAATTAACATACAAAACTAACCTAATGCAGACACTAGGCTTCGTTTAAAGAAAGCTATTTTTGAAAAAAAACTGGAGCATATAACAGTACCATGCTCAATATAATAAAAATACTTATTATTTTCCAGATTGTCTGTGCCCTTTTTTGGTTTTTCTTATTGAAAAGCATATAATGATACTAACATATAATGGAAATTTTTCAAAAGAAAAATCGTTTTAGGCGTTTTTTGGAGTCGGTACCTTTTTTGGTGCTATTTGGCGTTGTGTTACTTTTCTTTGCCTATAATATAATGGTTTTGGCAAATAAGGCCATCGATACTGCAAATAACAAGAAAACAGCAGAAGAAAAAGTAAGTGAACTTAAAAAGATGCAAGCCGATCTTGAAGAAAATATTGAAAAGTTAAAGACTGAAAAGGGGGTAGATGAAAGTATTAGGGATAAATTTGGCCTAGCAAAGGAGGGGGAAGAGATGGTTGTTATTGTAGAGGATAAGGCCAATGCAACACAAACAGAAGGTCTTGACAAAAAAGGTTTTTTTTATTTTTTTGAGAACTTACTAAAGTAAAACATGATATAATAATCAAATGAAAATAATATTTTTTGAGGTTCTGAAAGGGGAAAGGGAGTATTTTGAAAAAGCGCTACCTGGGTTTGAAGTGGTATGTTATGAGGAAAAACTAAATAAAGAAAACCTAGAATTAGCCAAAGATGCTGAAATCCTTTCTGTCTTTATTAATTCTACCGTCAACAAGGAATTAATTGATTCTATGCCTAATTTGAAGTTTATTACCACACGTTCGACTGGATACGAGCATATCGACAAGGACTACTGCAAAGAAAAAGGGATAGTTGCTTCAAATGTCCCTGCTTATGGCTCATATACTGTTGCAGAGTTTACAATTGGACTACTTATGAACTTATCAAGAAAAATATTATATGCTCATCACAGGCTACGTACGGGCACCGACTATAGCGTTGAGGGATTAGGTGGTTTCGATTTGATGGGTAAGACTATTGGAATAATCGGCACAGGTAAGATTGGCAAGAATGTTGCAAAGATTGCAAAAGGACTTAGCATGAAGGTAATAGCTTTTGACTTGTATCCTGATCAAGCCTTTGCTACTGAGCATGGTTTGGAATATAAAAATTTGGATGATGTCATTAAAGAGTCAGATGTGATTACTTTGCACGTACCGTACACAAAGGAAAATCATCACATAATTAATAAGGAAAGAATAGCCACCATGAAAAAGGGGGTTTACATAATTAACACAGCAAGAGGGGACCTAATGGATACGAGTGCTCTAATATGGGGGCTTAACGAAGGGATTGTGGCGGGGGCAGGGCTTGATGTTCTTGAGGGTGAAAAGGATTTGAAAGAAGAAATGGAGATATTAGCTGCCTCTGGAGGTGAAGCAAAAGCAAAAGACTACAAAACTCTTTTTGCGGACCATGTTCTTATTGACATGCCAAATGTCATTGTTACCCCTCATATTGCTTTTTACTCAAAGGAAGCTGAAGAAGAAATAATAAAAACCACAGTAGATAACATAAATAGTTTTAATTCTGGTAACCCTGTAAACTTACTTAAATAAATTTGTATTTATTGTTGCGTTTGTAGTTAAAACTTGAGAAGTTAAATGAAAAAAGGGTATATAAAAAATTTTGAGGAAATATCAATATCCAAAAACCGTGAATTAACTCTGGAAATTATTGAGGCAGGATATGAAGCAATCGATACGGAAAAAGTAATCACTGATTCAATAATCTTGGAAGGTGAAATTTTGAAAGTCCAGGATAATATTTATGATTTATCCTTGTATAAAAAAATAAAAGTAGTTGGTTTTGGAAAGGCTTCATGTCAAGCAGCATACATATTGGAAGGTATTTTGGGAGATAAGATCAGTGAGGGCGCAATAATAGGCTTACATAAAGTGCCATGCAAATATATTGAAACCTATGCAGGAATGCATCCAGTTCCTTCGCTTGAGAATATTGTTGGAGGTAAAAGAATAAGTGAAATAGCTACAAACATGAAAGAGGACGAGTTGCTTATTGTACTAGTGTCAGGTGGGGGGTCAGCGTTACTTTGTTATCCAGAAAGTGAGTGTATTCAAGGTAAAAAACTGTATCAAAATTTTTTGAAGTCAGGACAGACTATTAATGAAATTAATACAATCAGAAAACATTTATCCCTTTTAAAGGGTGGAGGATTAGCCAAAGCCGCATATCCTGCTACTGTAATTGGATTAATATTTTCAGATATCCCTGGAAATCACTTTCAGGACGTTGCCTCCGGTCCTACATATAAAGACGTCACCACAGTCCACGATGCTAAAAGGATAATAGAGCAATTTGACTTAGGTGAATATGACTTAGTCGAAACGCCAAAGGAGGACAAATTTTTTGAAAAGGTAAAAAATTATGTTTTAGTATCAAATCAAAATGCTTTGCACGCCATGGAAAGCAAAGCAAAGGAATTAGATCTGAGCGTGGAAATAATTTCAGATGAATTGTATTCCAACGTAGAAAGTAGTCTGGAGAAAATTTTCTCCGCTCAAAAAGAAAATACGGTTATTCTAGCTGGCGGCGAGCCAAGCTTAAAAGTGCATGGGAAGACAGGACTAGGAGGAAGAAACTTACATATGGCTCTGTCTGCGTTACACATGAATCTAGTAAAGGACCATTCAGTGTTCGTTTCGTTTGCTTCCGATGGCATGGACAATAGTGATTCAGCCGGCGCAATTGCAGACAAATTTACAGTAGAAAAGTTCAACAAACTTAAAATAGATGCAGAAGAATATTTAGATAATTTTGACTCATACTCTGCTTTTTTACAATCAAGAGACATGATAATAACTGGAACGACTGGATCAAATGTTTCTGATTTGATGGTACTACTCACTAGATATGAGGTATAATATTTGTGTACTATGGAAGAAAATAATAATTTAATTGATAAAATTGAGGCAACCGAAATAAAAGATTCAAGAGGAAACCCAACAATAAATGTTACAGTTTATTCTGGCAAAAACTCTGCAAGTTTTATGGTACCATCCGGTGCATCTACAGGCATACACGAAGCTCACGAACTAAGAGACGATGATAAAAGAGGTGTGAATAATGCTATTGCTAATGTAAATAATGTCATTTCTTCAGTTTTACTAGGTAAAGATGTTTTAAAACAAAGAGTGATTGACAACTTAATGATAACTAAAGATGACACTCAAAACAAAACATATTTGGGGGGCAATGCAATGCTTGGAGTAAGTATTGCCGTATCGAAGCTCGCTGCAAAGGTTTTAAACAAAGAGACATTTCAATACATAAAAACAATCGCACAAATCAGGCCCTCAAGGGAAGTGCCATACCTGTATATGAATTTGATCAATGGTGGAAAGCATGCCAATAATAATTTAGCATTTCAAGAGTACCTTATTGTGCCTATAACCACTGACCCAGTGGAAGCTGTAAATTTAGGAATACAGGTTCAAAACTTACTAAAGGATATAATCACAAGTGATATTGGTGCAGATTCTCTTGTGCTTGGTGATGAGGGTGGTTTTGCGATTAAGACTACGGATATACGCAAACCACTTGAGCTTTTGACCAGAGTCATAAGAGAAAATAAACTTGAAAACAAAGTGAGGCTAGCGTTAGATGTAGCGGCGAATTCTTT
>CAYZOL010000065.1:0-4177 GCA_964480325.1 uncultured Candidatus Saccharibacteria bacterium
GCGATTTTTCAACATCATTAAATAACAAATTAAAAAACATGACCATCATTGGTAGTACGGACTCACGAATAGATTCTGCCTGGTCGCAGTCAGGAGTTTACAAAGCCAATGATTGTGGTGCCATAACAGAAGGTGGTGGAAGTGTGGTTAATCCAAAGTCTGGTGCCATAAAGGGCGGGGCAAAAATAATGAAGCGTTATGTAAATGGCGTAGAAACGAGCAAAGACCTCTGGCCGTGGCCAATGAATCAGAGGATTATTGAGGCGATGAAGTTTGGTGGATATTCACCAGTTGATGTAACCAAAGAAATTTTTGACTTGTGTAAAAATGGAAGTACAAATGCGCCAGAAAAAGTAATAGAGCAAGTTAAATTAACAGATGACATTATTGCTACTGCAAAAGCTTGGCTTGCAGGTTCCCCTTCAATGCGTGCGAGTTTAGAAGAAAAGCTTAAAACATGGAATGGGGACATAGATGCAGTAATAGGTAAAGTTAAGCCAAGTAATTATACCGAAACCAAAACTGGCGAAATCTTTTATCAAGATTTTAAAATTCCAGAATTTGCGCAGAAATATAAAAATCATAAATACCATATGTACGTGCCAGCGCATTACAAGCCAGGCACACCGATAGGGGCTATGCTATGGCTACATGGTGGCGGGAGCTGTGAGTCTATTGAGAGTGAACTTAAACATCTCGAAGATTACGACATGGATGACGAAACAGTCACTGGCAGGTCACCAGCACGTACTGAGACCGATACTTCAAATTATATTTTAATTGCACCGGTAGGCCCGTGTGGAGGCTTACTTCCTGCCTCGGACCACGCAAGTCGTTGGGATGTACCCATAGCTGACCAATACTTAATGGATGTGCTCACTGAGGTAGACAGCAGGTATAACATTAATGAAAACAAAATAATCCTTGGTGGTTTTTCCATGGGAGGTATAGGAGCATACCATCAGGCGCTACGCCTTTCGGACCGTTTTGCTGCAGTGATGGCATCCGCTGGTAGCTGGGAGCTAGGCTCCTGGGAAGCACTTATTAATACTCCTATGTATTTAATACAAGGTACGTATGATGCGCACTATTATGGAGAAAACGAGTGTCGTCCACACAATACTGCTATCGAGTATGCTCGTATGGCTTACAAGATGCTCGGTGGGACAAATTCAATTCATAAATTTTACGAATACCCTGGCGAGCATGGTTGGGATGATGCGGGACATGATGCATGGGAGAATTTCTTAAAAGGACAAAGTGGCTGGGCTACAACAAAGGTTCGTGATCCATATGAAAAACACGTCATAGCGCTTAACCCATGGCGTAGTTATGAAATGGGTAGCAACTTTGGGGTGACATGGGTTGAGGATCCAAGTCCTGACACTATGTGGGTCTCCATTACTGGAGTTGGGTCAGGCACAATACCTTATGACTACGCCAAGGTTGAAGGGCTAGGATATTGTACAAGCGAAATTGATTGGAACAATTGGTCTTTGGTGGAAAGCAAAAAATATTTAAATGGCGCCAGAGCCGACGCCAAAATTTCAGGACCAAACCAGATATCAATAACTACAAACAATGTCACTCACATGTCCGTGTGGCTTGACCCTAAGATGGGGATAGATTTTTCCAAACCAATAAGTGTTACTTTAGACGGAGTGACCTCGGAGAAGTCTTGCACACCGTCGCTCCTAGATGCTCTGCGCAGCTATGAACGCAGGCATGACTGGCAGATGATTTATAGTTGTGAAATGGTAATAAACTAAACTAGTTAAGAGGGGAGAGACTTATGGTTATGTTAGCGTTATCGATAGTATAGGTGAATCCGGATTTCCCTTGGATGTGCCCATCTTCATAAATCATTTTTCCAGATTTTGTTGCAGGGTTTACATATACGGAATTTATGTACCAGCTTCCACCTAGTACTGGCTTTTTAGTAACAATACTTTTTACATTATTACGAATGTATTTTTCTACCTTTGTTATTTCGTCGTATGCTTCGCAATTAAATTGCGACATTTGAAACCCCGGGGTGAGGCTTGTTGGGTCTTTATATGCATAAGTACCATCATTTTTAGCAACCATTTCACCAAAGAGCGCCACAGCACTACCCTCACCAAACTGTATGTTTAGCTCTTCGTTTACATTCATTCCTTCTCCTATCGTATTCCACAACACTTTAGCTGTGCGAGCGCTAATGCTTGGGTCCATTGGTCCTACTGTTCCCGCGAATATTCCAACTTTACTGTCCTTCTCCGCTGGCAAATTTTTATACTCACCAGTTACATTATTTCCTAAAATATTAATTTTTATTAATGCTCGGTCGTAGTTGCCACTAGGTGTTTCCTTGAAATATTGGTAACACATTTCAATAGGTTTTATCACAGGTTGCTCTATCTCTGGTGTATTTGCAACAGGTGCTGGCAATGCAACTTCTTCTTTACGGCTTGTGGTAATAGCCAGTATTCCCGCCGCGACCAAAATTACAATCATAAGTATATGTGTTTTTTTCATAAGATTATTTTATCTGAATGCTAATACTCGTATTGTAACATGGAGAACCACTTTTATATTAATTACACTTTATTAATACAAAAGCCTTTCTCTTGTTTGTCTTCCTACCACACCATCAACAAACAAATAATTTGCTTGTTGGAATAACCTTACAGCATTATGAGTACTCATATCAAAATATGAATCAATGTAGGAAAGATCGCTAAGATATCCCAAGGCCACAAGATATGACTGGAGACACGATACATCTGATCCGGACATTCCATAACGTAACACTCTGCTTAAGTAGCAGGCCCCATTGTAAGTCGAAGCCCCTAATACTGTACCAACAATGGCCGGACTTGTTACATTAACGGTGATGGTACTACACATATAATTACTATTATAAGGGTAACTGTAGGTGTAATTACTTGGACACAAGGTGATAGTGTCTATACCATAGGATACTCCAGTAATAGTTACTGATCCTATGTTTGAAGTTTGTAAATAACAAGGTGCCCCAGTAAGGACACTATATTGTGAACCAGAAGTACATCCGGCAACTGTGGTTGAGTACGAAGTAGTGGCTATGTTTGGGTATAGGTTACTTGATACTGTTATTCCTGATGAGTTTAAAGAGGAGAGAGTAACCGAACCTCCAACAGGCACTGTTATGCTCGATACGGCAACTCCATAGTTAGGTGAGTACCCATATTGTCCAGATACACTAACATAAATTGTGCCACAAGAGCTTGTGTAATTACTTTGACAAATTATTATGGTGGCACTGCCAGTTGCATATCCATATATTGATATAGTGTTACCACTTATGCTTACCGATGCAATGTTTGGGTTTGAATTACTGGATACATACAAGTTGCCATAGTAACCACCTCCGCTACTGTATGCCGTTATTGTTGTAGTTTGCCCCACTGATATGCTGACATTATTTTGGCTAAATGAGAGTGCAGAATAATATTGCGCATGCACAACGTTAGCGAAAGATATTGAAGCTAAAAAAACGAGGATAGCTAAAATGAAATTTTTCATGGCTTTTTTATTAATTATTAATGTAAATAAACTAATAAGGCTCGACCACATATTAATTATCAACCCTTTTAAAAAAAGTGCAAATCTTGCAAAAAGTTTTTATCTTAGACAAAAAAACACTGTAAATACAGTGTAAAATAAGTAATAAACGACGGGAAAAAAGTTGTCGTCAAAAGTTCCTTAAGTCAAAATACATCCAATAATTTTTGAGTTTATAAACCATAAATTCGTTTCAAATACACACTGATAACTTCCTTTCCCTTTGGATTAAAATCTTCGACTTCATTAACATAATCTACAAGAGACGTCCAATTCCATTCTGAAAACTTCTCAGGTTCCATTAGTTTCGGCTCTTGATGCGTTTCACAATGATAAAATACAATACTGTCATCATTTTGAACCCCAGGAGCATAACCGATAATATCTATAATTTTTAAATCATCGACTCCTATCTCTTCGTAAACTTCTCTCCGCAAAGCCTGCTCTATTGTTTCTCCTATATCTGAGCGTCCACCTGGGATAGTCCATACAGAAATATCTTTCCACTTGTCCTTGGTGTAATTTCGCAAACCCCTAAGTATCTGACCATCCTTAATTATGATAGCCATGGGGCAAATTTTGCCATCTCCTT
>CAYZOL010000066.1:0-4130 GCA_964480325.1 uncultured Candidatus Saccharibacteria bacterium
AAAACCGCATTTGGGAATGCGGTTTAGATTTTAGTTTTCACTCGATGAGTTTTTTGAAATTTTTTTGGAAAGATATCTTCCTGCGCAACCCAGGGAAACTATACAGAAAATTGCAAGCAAGGCCTTCAACAACTCTGCAAGCACATCTTCCCAATTCGGGAAAAAAGACAATATGTTATCCATAAGAAGAAATTTTCCAAAGTATAAACTATTTTTGCCATTTTTGGGGAAATGGTATAATATGCTTGTGTTAGTAGGCCTCATCGCCTAACGGTTAGGACAACGGGTTTTCAATCCGTTAGAGGAGTGAGCTCGGGATAGGGACCCGAGCGCAAGGCCGGAGTGCGACGGCACGAGGCGGGGTAGCGCAAATTTTATACTTAAAATTATGCGTGACCGATTCGACGAATCGAACATTAAAATTAAATAAAATATGGCCTCATCGTCTAACGGTTAGGACAACGGGTTTTCAATCCGTTAATCGGAGTTCGATTCTCCGTGAGGTCACCAATCAGTTTATCTCGGGTTCAAATCCTGAAGATCTAAGTTTCTTTTAACTTGCTTATATTTTTGACTTCATTATACTGTAAGTATACCTGCTCTTTATAAGGTATAAAGCTGTAACCAGTTGAATTTGAAGGTTAGATACCTTTACCTTCACGACGGTTGCAGTTGTACTCCAAAAGAGCACGGCATAAAATATTTTTTATGCCATCCAATCAAAACGCCCTATCTTATGATAGGGTCGTTCTAATGTAATCCACAATACCTTAATAAAGAGTTTAAATATAACTATCAAAATATATAGCATGACAGGTGTATCCACCTGGGTTTTTTACCAAGTAATCCTGATGGTAATCCTCTGCTTTATAAAACTCGCCAAGTGGCTCGAGGGTGGTTACAACTTTATCTTTCCACCTGCCTGACTTGTTAACAATATCTATGAATTTTTCTGCCTCAAGCTTCTCATCCTCATTGCCATAAAATATTGCGGATCGGTAAGAGTCCCCCACGTCATTGCCTTGCCTGTTAAGTGTGGTTGGGTTGTGGATCTGAAAAAAGAAATTCAAAAGCTCCCTATATGAGGTCTTGTCAGTATCGTACTCTATCTCCACAGCCTCGGCATGACCCTTGTGGTTTTCATAAGTTGGGTTTGCTACCTGCCCTCCTGTGTATCCTACTGTAGTATTTACCACTCCTGGTTGCTTTCGTATCAGGTCCTCAAGCCCCCAAAAGCACCCGCCTGCCAAAACGATTTTTCTAGTCATATCAAAGTTTTAGATCTATTTTTTTACGCTTCGTAGTATGCTATCTCTACGAAGAAACTCTCCAAGCATAGGCACAATCTTCCCTTCCTTTATTGACTGCAGTAGCGCGTTTAATTTATCTTTTTCATTAATACCCCTTGCTCCGTTTGTAAAGACAACACCATCTCCATTGTCTCCAAAAGCTGTTTTTCCATCGGTGTATTCATAAACTCTTCCATCAGGACCTATTACTAGATTTTCATAAAACCCACCAATCTTATCAGTTGAACCACCAATTACATGAAATTCAATTAATCCATCTCTATTAAAATGTGCATTGCCACTTCTGCTTTCGTATTTAAAAGGAAAGGAACCACCATCTCCTTGGGCTTTTCTTATTGCCTCAAGTAGCTCAGGCATGCCGTTCTTGTCCATGTCAACATACAAAGGGTCGCCAAGAGTAAGGCCTTCATAGTTAGAAGCTATTGTTGCTATTGTTAACCCCAAGGCAATTGCTAATGATGGCCAAAGCCCTTTTTTCCAGAATGCCTCCTTTTCTTCTGCTGTCAGTTCTCTCTTTTGTGCCCTTGGTGCTTTTTCACTCATGAATACATGATACACCCATAAAAATAAAAAACAAATATGGGTTAGCATTCATCAAATTAAAGCCTCAATAAAGCAAATCAAAGAAAAGACAACACCCCTTCTAAATACTCGCGGGAGTTTGAGAGTCTAGGCACTTTGTTTTGCCCTCCTAGCTTGCCACGAGACTTCATCCACTTATAAAATGTCCCCTTTGGTGCAACATGCAAAACAAGCTCTCTTAATATTATGTCCTTGTGTCTCTTTGCATCATAGTCTGAGTTTGTTTTACGAAGAGCAAGGTCAAGTTCGAACTTAAACTTCCGCAAGTCACTTGGTGAACTTTCAAACTCCACCACCCACTCGTGACATGCAGACTTTCCATCACCCATAAATACAGGCGCCACTGTGTACTCTGTAAGCAGTGCGCCAGTTTTCTCACAAGCCTCTTTCAACGCTTTGTCAGTATTGTGTACCATCACCTCTTCACCAAAAGTATTTATAAAATGCTTTGTACGTCCTGTGATTTTAATACGGTGAGGAAAAAGGTTGGTAAATATTATAGTATCTCCTATCGCATAACGCGCTAGGCCTCCCTTCGTGGAGATTATCATTGCGTAGTTTATACCAAGCTTTACATCCGCCATGGTAAAAACCTGTACACCATCTTTCCCAAACTCACTCATGGGTACAAATTCATAAAACACTCCATAGTCTGGGGCGAGCCACATTTCTCCTAGACGCATAGGATCATCCTGGATGGCAAAGAAACCCTCTGAGGCATTGTAAGCCTCAATGTAGTGCATATCTCTCTTTGGTGCAAACGTGGCAAAGACCTTACGATATGGCTCAAAGGATACTGCACCATGAAAGAACACCTCGAGATTAGGCCAGACCTCATGAATATTTGTTTTGCTTGTTTTTTCTAATACTTTTTTTATAAGAGCGATAGTCCATGTGGGCACCCCGGCAATACTGGTTACATTCTCATTCATTGTTTCCTCCGCCATGCGTTCGAGTTTCTCTTCAAACTCTGCCATCATCGCGGTCGCAAGTGATGGTGTGCGCCAATGCTCCCCTAATGCAGGTAAGTTTTTCATAATAATCGCAGACACATCACCTGAGTATATCTCTGGTTCTTCTTTTATTTTCTCTAAACTTCCACCTACAAAAATACTCTTACCTCGGAGCACCTCTGTTTCTGGATTGTTTTGTAAATAAAAAGCCAGCTCATCCCTACCGGCTTTGTACATATCCGAAAGCAAGTCCTCCGTTACTGGTATGTGTTTGCTCCGCGCTGTAGTACCTGAGGATTTTGAAAAGTTCTTAACTAGGCCCTCATGTAGGACGTCCGCCTCGCCCGCCATCATGCGCATAATGTATGGCTCAAAAGTTTCATATTCACTTATTTGTACCCGTGCCTGAAAATCCTCCAAAGTTTTTATGGAAGCATAGTCATGCTCCCGGCCCCAGACTGTCTCTTTTGCGCTATCTATGAGCTCATGAAAAACTCGCTCTTGGGATGCAATCGGGTTTTTCATTAGGTGCTCTATTTCTTTAAGTCGAAACTGCAGATACCACTTATACGCATTATTTATCAAGTTCATTTACCAAAAAAGTATAGCAAATAATTGTGACTTAATCACTATAAAAGTATTTTTGTATTTAAAATTATTAAGAGTATAATACTGATTAAATTAATCATTAATAAAATAGTGTCGCGTTTTAATGGACGATTACGCGACATGATTTCGCAAAATCACATGCAAAACCCATTTGAAAATGCTCTAGCCCAGCTCGATAAAGTTACAAAAATAAAAAACTTTAATAAGGATTTCTTGGAAAGGCTCCGTTATCCGGATCGTGATATCCGTGTTTATATACCAGTAAAAATGGATGACGGCACACAGAAGATCTTTGAAGGCTACCGTGTGGAGCACAACAACGCTCGTGGCCCTTACAAGGGTGGCATCAGGTACCACCAGGATACAGACATAAATGAAGTCAGAGCTTTAGCATTTTGGATGACTATCAAGTGCGCTGTCGCCGGCATACCCATGGGTGGAGGCAAAGGTGGTATTACAGTCAACCCAAAAGAGCTATCTAAGGGTGAGCTCGAAAGGCTATCGCGTGGATGGGTGGCAAAGCTTGTGCATAACCTAGGACCACAAAAAGACGTTCCTGCACCGGACGTGAACACTACTCCTGAGATAATGGCCTGGATGGCGGATGAATTTGAAAAACTAACTGGGGACAAAACTGGCGCATTCATTACCGGTAAGCCACTGGATCATGGAGGCT
>CAYZOL010000067.1:0-2726 GCA_964480325.1 uncultured Candidatus Saccharibacteria bacterium
ATTCGTGAGTCCGTACTACCAATGATGGTCATGTTTTTTAATTTGTTATTCAATGATGTTGAAAAATCGCTGCCAAAATTTGCTGGTAGGATATCGTCGTGGGCACCAGGCTCGACTATGGCAATACTATTTTCTATCGTTACCCCATTGATATCCATCGAAAATGGTCCTGCCCATTTACGCGGAAAATTGTGATACCGCGCTTCCTTTGGTAAATATGCGATAGATCCATAAACTCTAATATTCGCCTTCTGATGCATGTCGGTATCAAAACTATCTGCGGAGATTATCCCCTCTGGATTATATACTGTATAATTATCGAAAAATTCTCCTAAGCCTTTGCCTTCATAATCCGTCAGTTCATAACTTTTCTTCATTTTGTTTGAACCCCAAGTAGCCAGACAGTTCTCACACAGTGCTCCGGTGCTGTTGTAACTAAGGGTGAAAACTTTCTTTGGCCCTTCGGTATGTCCACCATCCCATCTACCCCACGCCCGACGGAAAGTAGTATTATTGCCACCTTGAGAATTACTGAAAATTTTACGGGCTATACCCCAACCTGCCACATCCTCGAGTAAATTATTATCTCCATGGTGAACGCCAAAAATATTTGAATTACCATCACCTGCGTCCCAGGCAGCAACACAACGCACGATATTGTTTGAAGAATATTTAAGCTCCACTACACTCTCACTCGGTGTAGAACCTCCTGCATGATGAGCATTAAAACCCTCGAGTACAAACCAATTGTTTTTCTCAAGCTGTACCGGCACACGCTTGCCCTCGCCATCAATATCTACTTTACCTT
The DNA here is from genome assembly GCA_964480325.1 of uncultured Candidatus Saccharibacteria bacterium. Taxonomy (GTDB): domain Bacteria; phylum Patescibacteriota; class Minisyncoccia; order Phycocordibacterales; family UBA9973; genus UBA9973. The sequence continues at coordinate 809 of CAYZOL010000067.1, forward strand.
CATTCACTGTTCGTAGAGTTATTGGTTTACCCTTCTCACCAGATAAATTATCAGGTGGGTTAATCATAGAATTACTACCTTTGTATTTACCATCAAGTAACCCCAAAGTATCCCCTGGCTTCGCTACTTTCCAAAAATCTTTAATTTGAAATGGTTTGCCTTGTGTGCCATCACCTCCACCTGTTGGTGACGCGTAGTAAGTAAATTCCTTTGTATCAGTCAGACATGAACCTACTTTGGTTAAAGAAAGCCCTAGGTCCTTTTTTTCATCTACATCATCTATTTCTGCTTTATTATCCTCGCTAGGAACCGAGTTCCCTTCAATCTCATCAGGTACTAATTCTGGATTCTCTAGAGCATTTGTCTCAAGAATAATCTTCTCTTCAACTGGAGGGGTGTTTAGTTTTTGCTTATTCTCCACTGCAAAATACGAAGATACAAGGATCAACAGCGCTACTCCTCCATACAGAAAAATTCTAAGCATTGTTTTATTATACTACAGCTAGACGACAATTCTTGGTAAAAGAGCGGAAATTCGTGTAGTTACCTCGTAGTTTATTGTGCTCATATTTTCAGCTAGCTCCTCTGCATCAATCTTTTTTAAACCTTGCGTACCGAGTATTACTACCTCATCTTCTAGCACGACATCCTTTAGATGTGTCGCATCCACGGTACACATATTCATAGATACTCTGCCGATGATTTTACACTTTGTGCCTCTGATTAAAACCTCTCCTTTGTTTGAAAGCCTCCTGTCTAAGCCGTCTGCATAACCTTGTGGAATAAGGGCAATTTTCGTAGGAGTATAAGTCATATAAGTTAGTCCATAACCCACTGTATGCCCAGCGGGCAGAGTTTTAATTTGGGCGACTTTGGTCTTCCACGAAAGTACTGGTTTTAATTCTAGCTTACTTCGCTCCGCCGAAGCTTTATGCGAAGGAGGGCCTTTGTATAAAAACTTTATATGGCGCGACGGCCACAAACCGTAGACACCAATACCTAAACGTATGATATCGTTGCGCCCTGTATTTTTTTCATAGACCAAAAGCCCAGAGGTTGAAGACATGTGCCTTTGCAAATCTTTGTAGCCCAACTTTTCAGCAATTTTTAAAACTTTTTCATATTCTTTAATTTGCTTTTTCGCATGAGTGGAATTAGTAGTATCTTCAATATTAGCAAAATGTGCATACATTCCAGTTAATTTTATATTTTTGAGTTTTTTAATTTCAAGTAGAACTTCCTTAAGTTCACCTGGCATGAAACCCTCCCTACCTAGGTGCGCATCGATGCTTAAGTGTACTTCTTGTTTTACTTTTTGGATCAGAGCCATGGCTGATATATTCCTAAGTTGTTCCAAAGAAAAAACTGACAATATACACTCAAGCTTTATGGCTTCACTTAAATCCACTTTTTGGACATACCCCAGTAGCAAAACTTTCTTTTTGCTCACTTTCCGCAACAGTGCCAATTCTTCAACACTGTTTAATTGAAAATAATCCGCGTATGGATCGAGAATTTTCGCCACATCGTTTTGCCCATGGCCATAAGCATTGCCCTTAATAGCAACGGAAATTTTTGTCCCTTTTTTAGTTTGGCTTTTTAGCGCTTTAAAATTATGAATTAAATTGGGACGAGACAAGGCAACAAAAGACATTGGCAAATTGTTTGTTCTTTTTGCCATTTTAGTATCCTGCGTTTTTTATTATTTTTTCTAACAATTCTCGAGGGAAAATCTGCGGGTCCTCAGCGAGCGCCTGATGAAAAAGTACAGTGGAAGATGTAAGCCCTGGAAGAGTATTAACTTCTATCACTAACAACTCTCCGTTGGTTACATTCATAAAGCAATCAATCCTGGCATAACCTTTAAGACCAATTGTCTCTGCTAACTCCTCGACTAGTTTTCGCGCTTTTGTAACTG
>CAYZOL010000067.1:2736-4059 GCA_964480325.1 uncultured Candidatus Saccharibacteria bacterium
GTTTTACAATACTCTCTGGCGGTGGAGTAATGTTTATGCCTGTACCCCCTTGAAACTTCTCCTCAAGGGATAGTACCTCTCCTTCTGCCACTGTAATGCTCGGATTAAATGCATATAGCTTGCCATCTTTCTCAAGGATTCCTATTGTCACTTCCACCCATCCGCTCTTGCGGGTATAGTGTAGTTTGTTTCCTTTAACACGCACTATGTCTGTTTCAATAAACTTTTCAAATAAAATTTCGTTTGCGCCCTTTTTTGGCATTTCGATAATAGTGTCTTGGTTACGAAGAGTGCCCTCTGGTATAGCTTCACCTTTTTTTAAATACTCTACATAGTGTTTCAGGTCATCTTCGTTATACAAATGAGCTACTCCAGTTGAACACCCATCATCCTTTGGTTTGGCAATAATTGTTTTTGCTATTAGGTCTCGTCTTAGCTCAACCCACAAATGTTTCATATGCCCTTTTGCCTGTATGACTCTTAATGTAACTACTTTCTGTGGCGCAACATGTAGGCCTTCGATCTTAATTTTTCTGATAAATTCTCCAGTGTCAAATTTATCCATGCACGTGTGAGAAACCTCATCCCCTGAACCATTAAATTTTACCCCTTTGTAACTTAGAATTTTTTGTACGTAGCCATTCTCCCCGTCTCCACCATGTAGACCCAAAAAAACAAATTTCGAATCTTTTACAAAATCCTGAAAAGACTTTTCTTGAGGTATAAAAAACGGCTCACTTGCTTGTCCATCTTTAAGACGAAGCTCAGCAAGTACATTTGAAACTAGTCCTTCGATGCGTTTCTGATCACTACGAGCAGTCTGCGCATTGGCAATAACCTCTTCTACTGTGTGGTTCAAAATAAGTGAATATGGAAGCTCCCAGACATCGTTCTTTAATCCTAAAAGATACGGCTTTGGTTCGTATATTTTAGACTTTCGAAGCTTAAGCCAAACATTTGTACCACTCATAAGAGAGACTTGCCTTTCAGAGGTGTTACCTCCAAATATTACATTTACCGGCTTGCGAGTCGCCTCATTTGTACTTATTGTATTTTCAGTAAAAGGTATACCCTGCCTTGTACATGAATTCATGAGTACATATCTTAACAAGTCAGAGTGGCTCATACCTAGGCGGGATGCTTGCTGAAAAAGAAAGCTGTTTTGCTCCATGCCTGATACAGTATTAAAGTCAGAAAACCAAATTTCACCATCAGGAAGCACCCACCCGTCAAAACGCGCAAAGTCATTCATTTTAAATAGTGAAAATATTTGCCCTGCCTCTGTACGTATTTTTTGAATTATTTCATCACTAAATCTTGGTG
>CAYZOL010000068.1:0-3918 GCA_964480325.1 uncultured Candidatus Saccharibacteria bacterium
AGAGCAACTCATTTACACTGAGAAGGTCGGGGGTTCAAGTCCCTCACCGCGCACAGCACGGTGCATAAAGCAAAATTGCTTTATGATGGGACTTGAAGGCCGTAACGCGTCGGCGTGAGGCGGGGCCGCGAGATTTTTCAGTAGAAAAATACTTGTGACCAAGTCCTAGACCGCGCACACATGCCTTCGTAGTTCAATGGATAGAACAGAGCTCTTCTAAGGCTTTGATGTAGGTTCGATTCCTACCGAAGGCACAACTGATCCTGCTGGTGGAGTTTTTATAGGAACTATTGATGGGTCCTCTACTGGCGCAGGGTAATTTACAATTTTGGCAGATTTGTCTTCTCTGTCTGAAAAATACTTTAGAACTTTTTGTATTCTTTCCTTCTTAATTTTATCGGCATAACTTGTAAAGTTTTTTGAAGAAACTTCATCCTCATTACTAATTAAAGAGAAAAAATAAAAGCCAAATACAAAGGAGGAAAAAATAATTATAAAGGATATATAAAGGATAAACTTCCAATATAGGTTTGGCTTTATTATCACCCCTGGTTTTTTGAATACCTTTTCCTTTTTTAAAAAATTTAAATTTATTTTCATAAGAGTTTTTACTTTATATAACTTAAAAGTTTCACCTTCAAAATTACTGCCCATTCAGGTTTGCTTCCATTAATTCCATTGGTACGAGCAAGCGATATTGAATAAAACTCAAGTTCATACCTTAGGTTTTCTAAAAGTGTAATATATTTGTATAGCGCTTCAAAGTTACCGATTGCTTTTATTCCTATTAAAAGTCCGCTACTGTCGTCAAGTGAATCCACCGAAAGCACTTCAGCAGAAGCTCCTGCTAGGTATGCAGACTTTTCTAGCGTATCTAAAAATGGAACAATATCATCCCCTTTCACAAAATGCGGTCCTAAAACCTTAACCTCACTGTCTACTGATTTCAACAATCTATCTAGCGATGTAAGCTCATATCTAAGCGTACTTTCTCTCTGCCAATTCTCTTCAATTTTATCCGCAGTGACCTTGTTTTTCTTTACTTGTTCAAAAACCAGAACAAAAACAGCACAAGATACAATCAAAAGTGTACAAGAAAAAATTAAATATTTAATTTGATTATCTATTTTCATCTGTCTATTACTTTTAATTGTAATGAAAACTCAATATCACTGCCTTTAATAAAGTTGGAAATTGGCAAGTCAATTCCGGTAAAGGTTTTGTCTCGTTCTAGTGCGGTACGAAATTCCAATAGCTTTTCTCTGGAAGATGCTTGCCCATTTATTACTACCCTCTTGTTTCCCTTCGTGTCATCATCAAATAAAAATTTTTCAATTTTTATATCTGGTGTTTTACTTAAAATAATTTTTTTTAATACTCTTTCAGAAAATACAAATTTATTTTTATTCAAGCCCTCAATTAACTTTAATTGTTTATCTATAAACTCCACTTCTTTGAGCGCGCTAGTATCAAGCACTGCAACTTCTGAGCTTTTTTGTGTTTCTAATTTTGCAGTTGCTAGGTTCCTACTAACCATAGAGGCAAAGTACGATGGCAAGATTGAAACCGATGCAATAAAAAGAGACACAGAGAGAGCTAAAATGAGCATAACAACAAGCCGAAGATAAAAATCCTTCTTCATTTTCTTTTGCTCTTGGTTTGGAATTAAATTTATCATTCTTCGAAATTTCCTAATGCTAATCCTAATGCAGCGGCAAATGACAACGCTTGTTTAAAAGGAATATCTGGTATGGATTTATCAGTATCTGTAATATTTATCCAAACATTTGCCATTTCAACTGAAGTCTTCATACTAACTGAAAAGTAGTCTGAAAGACCAATAAGGTTTGAATCCCCTCCACAAAGTATTATACGTTTAATTGGTGAGTTTGGTTTACCATCTTCGTCTTGGTGTGTTTGCCAGTACATAAAATGCTTTGCTACTTCATCGCGAAGGATGGAAACACTATTTAATACGACTGGAAATATTTCCTTGTTTGCTACGTTACGCTGCAAGCCGTACTCCTTTTTCATTGCGTCTGCTTCCTCGAAAGATATTTTGAAGTTCTTTTGAATTGCATTGTTTAACATAACTCCACCCATGTCCACTGTAGAGGTAAACATCACCACTCCTTGAGAAACAATAAAAATACCAGTACGCTTTTCTCCAAAGTCCACAATCATGTATGTTTCCATATCATCTTTTTTTATCACGGCTCGAGCGATAGCCTGGGCCTCAAGTTCAAAAGAGTGGACTGCAATACCGCAATTTTTAAAAACCAAAAGATAATTTTCAATAACATTTTTTGAAATGGCTCCCACTTGAAGCTCAATGCTCCTATCATCCTGATGCAAGATTTCATAGTCAAAGATGGTCTCCGCTGCTGGTACGGGTATGTGCTCTTCAAGTGTAAGCTCAATGCTTTCTCTTATGCCTATGAGGCCTGCCTTGTCTAGCTTTAATTTAAAGAGATAAATTTGGTTCTCTAGGATGGAAACTCGTACGGACTTTATTCCAATTTCCTTTTTTAATGAAAGGAGGATTTTTTCAAGCTTTTCAGTGTCCTTAATAATACCAAACTCAACAATGCCGGGTGGAATTTTACGTTCGCCATATTTACCAACTCTTACTCCGTCTTTGGTGGAATTTAGTTCGATAAACTTCAAGGATTCATCGGAAATGTCCAACCCAAAAGAAGGTATTTCAAGGAAGCTTGGTGTAGGAAAAAATCTATTATAGGGACTTTTTAACATCATAATATTATACCTCGTCGTTGGTTTTTAAACAAAAGAAATATTAAAGATTTTTTTACAAAAAGAATTACTCTTTAGTTTGTTTGAAATATTATCTAGCTTGAGCGCCCAGTGGCATATCAGGATTTGGCATAAGTAAAGAAAACTTTACTTCCCCATCGTCTGGCATTGTTTCATCGGTTGAAACAGCCAAAATCATACCCTCGCTCTCTAGGCCATAAATAGTTTTGGGCTCAAGGTTGGCCACAAACATACATTTCATTTCTAAAAGCTTATCTAAGTCAGGAAAAAACTTTGCAATTCCTGATACTATCTGCCTTGTCCTCTCTTCACCTAAGTCAACAGATAGCTTCAGAAGCTTGTTGCTACCCTCTACTTTCTCGGCAGACAAAATCTTTCCTACTCTTATATCTATTTTTTGAAAATCTTCAATACTTATCATGAGTTCATTGTATCTAAATATCGTTGCAATATCAAAGCCGCTGCAGAGGCATCTACTTTTTTACTTGTATCTTTTGGCTTTCTGCTTTTTGCTGGCTTTGCAAAGCCCCTGCGCGATTCAACTGAGGTGAAGAATTCCTTTTGCTTTTTTACTGGCAGACCAAACACCTCCTCCAGTTTTTGCACAAAACTTTGTATGTCCTGCTCTACTTTATTTGCTACGCCCGCTTTGTTTGTAGACTCTCCTACAACAAACCCTTCTGCCTTTTCATCTACCACAATTTGCTTTAGTTTATTAAAAATTTCTTTATCATTGGGTAATATACCTTGAGGGAATGCAAGTGTACCCCCATCATCCGATACCGCTACCCCTAGCCTCTTTGTCCCATAATCTATACCTAAAAGTTTCATGTATAAAAAGACTAGCATAAAATATGCTTTTTTGTTAATATCCAAATACAATTAAATATTCACTGGGAGGCGTCGCATTGCGCCTCTACGGCGCATCCGCCGATGAGGCGGAAGTGTTAAATAAAATGTATTATTTTTATGTTTTAAGATTCACTAATAATGGCAAACTTTACTATGGCTTTACCAATAATCTGAAAAAGCGTATATTGGAGCATAAGTCAGGTAAATCAAAATTTACCTCAAAGAATGGTGAATTTAAGCTTATATTTTATGAAGCTTATATAGACAAAAGAGATGCTCAAGCATCAGAAA
>CAYZOL010000069.1:0-3818 GCA_964480325.1 uncultured Candidatus Saccharibacteria bacterium
GAAATATTAGACCTCGTCACTTCTCCATTTGAGCAAAATATTGTTTATGAAATGTCTAAAACCCGAAACAAAGCACTACATGAGATAAACAAGGCTCTCCGTGAAACCGACCTGTAAAATGTGTTATAATTGTTTGATATGCTATCAGACGATAGAGATAAATTAAATAAAATAGACAGATTAAAAGGAAAGCTATTTAACAGAGGTTATGAGACCAAAGTAGAGTATCACGATGATTTTGTGGTAAGGAAAAAGAAGGATGTTCCTGATTCTTGGCAGGGCACAGGAATGGTAAGCAAACACGTAAATAACTTTTTTATGCAATCAACAATTTTTAAAAATTTTTTTATTTTCTCATTGATTATTTTTGCATGTTCCATAGCATACGTGTCATATGTATACTTTGCAGGAAACAATACAGTATCCAATGACAATATAGATATTTCAATACTTGGAAACACTTTTACAAATGGAGGAGAGGACTTGCCACTACAGATAGAAATAGCAAACAAAAATAATTCTAGGTTGGATTTAGTGGATCTGGTTATTGAATACCCAAAAGGCTCTTCTTCAGACCAAACACAAGATACTGAAAGACTGCGCACCTCACTGGGTACTATTGCAGCAGGCGCAGTAAGAGACGAAAATGTAAAGGTTGTATTGTTTGGAGAACAAGGAAGTAGGCATTTGATAAAAATTTCAATCGAGTACAGAGTTGAAGGCTCTAATGCAATTTTCGTAAAAGAAAAGCCATATGAAGTCACAATAAACACAACCCCAATAAATTTACTTGTTGAGGCACCTGCAGAGGTTAGCCCAAATCAAGATATTAGCTTTAAAGTAATTACAACACTAAACGCAGCAAAACCAATACCAAATATGGCGATGAAATTGGATTACCCTGTGGGGTTTCAATTTATTTCAGCCAAGCCGGCTCCATCTTTTGGTAATAATGTTTGGGACTTAAGCAAGCTCGCTCCAGGTGTGGACCAAAATGTAGAGGTAATAGGCAGAATGGTTGATGTTTTTGATAATGAGGAAAAAACTTTCCATGTGTATAGTGGGCTACAGGCTGATACAGATAAATCAGAAATTAGTGTAGTTTTCAACTCTTTAGGACATATTGTGCTTATAAAGAAGCCGTTTATTGAAGCAAAGCTGTTAGTAAATGGTAGTTACGAGAGAGACTACTCAATAAGCCCACGGTCATTAATTCAGAACACAGTAAGTTGGAAAAATAATTTAGACACAAAAGTGAATGATTTAAGCATTTTTGTAAAAATCACAGGAAACGCTTTTGACAGAAAGTCTGTAAATCCAAACCAGGGTTTTTACAAATCTTTGGAAGATACAATTGTTTGGGACAAAAACTCAGAAGCTGACTTTAGAGAAGTTAATCCTGGAGAGTCTGGTATTGTAACCTTCAGCATGAAGCCTTTGTCAGTATTTTTGGCAAATGGGGACCTCCTTCGCGATCCTTCAATAAACATCGAGGTTTCTATTTCTGGTAAGCAAGCCGTAGAAGGGGATATTTTACAGGAATTGCACAATTCCGAATCTAAGGTTTTGAAAGTAATTTCAGATGTTGGGTTTACTAATAAATTGGTTTATTATACTGGGCCTTTTCAAAACACTGGGCCTATCCCACCAAAGGCAGAAAATGAAACTACTTATACAGTCACATGGTCAATATCAAACACAGTTAGCAATCTAAGTCGCGTTCAAGTTAGATCATCCTTACCGCAGTGGGTTCGTTTTACTGGAGTATTTGTACCATCTGGTGAGGATATAACTTACAATTCTGCAACAAAAGAAATAGTTTGGAATGCCGGAGCTGTGCCTAGAGGTACAGGTATTACAAACGGTGAAAAAGAGGTTTCATTCCAGGTGGCATTTGTGCCATCACTTGCACAGGTTGGTACTTTACCTACAATCATAAACGGGGCCACTTTGACCGGGCATGATGATTTTGCTAATGTGGACCTAAGTGTTAATAGAAATAGTTTGGATACAAGGGTTATAAATGATACAGGTTTTCCAAGTAGTGGATTTAGGGTAGTTGATTAGTAGCTAATTAAATTTAAATGCAAAACACTGAAAAAAACGAATTAATGGAGAAAATCGTATCGCTATGTAAAAGGCGAGGGTTTGTTTTCCAGGGCTCGGAAATCTATGGAGGACTTGCAGGTACTTTCGACTGGGGGCACTTTGGTGTGGCACTCAAAAACAATATTAAGCAAAGTTGGTGGAAGAAATTCGTTGATGGTAGGCGCGATATGTATGGAGTAGATGCGGCGATACTCATGCGCCAGGAGGTTTGGCAAGCTACAGGACATACATCCAACTTTTCTGATCCAATGGTGGAGTGCAGTAAGTGCAAAAGGCGTTTTCGTGAGGACCAAATAGAAGATAAAAAGAAATGCGCCGAATGCAAAGGCGACCTTGGTGAAGTCAGACAATTCAACATGATGTTCCAGACAAAGGTTGGCGCATCAGAGGATAGTTCTGCTACTTCATACCTTCGTCCAGAAACTGCACAAGGTATGTTTGTGAATTTCAAAAATACAGTGGATGCATTCCACCCGAAGCTTCCTTTTGGCATGGCCCAAATTGGCAAGGCCTTTAGGAATGAAATAACTCCGCGTGACTTTTTATTCCGCCAGAGAGAGTTCGAACAAATGGAAATCGAATATTTCTTAAGGGAGGAAAATTGGCAAGAATATTTTGAATATTGGAAAGGAGAAATGCTAGGTTGGATGGAAGAAGTTGGTATCGACATGGGCAAGGTTCATGAGCTTGAAGTACCAGATGAGGATAGAGCTTTTTATTCAAAACGTACCGTGGATTTTGAGTTTGATTACCCATTTGGTAGAAAAGAACTTTTTGGTTTAGCGTACAGATCCGCTTATGATCTGGGAGTGCATAACCTTGATTATATTGATGAAGAAAATTCAAAGAAAATTGTACCGCACGTCATAGAGCCTACTTTTGGAGTAGATCGCGCCATACTTGCTGTACTTTTTTCTGCTTATACTGAAGATGATTCTGGAGATGAAGTTAGGCCCTATTTGAAACTAAAGCCAAACATTGCACCAGTTATCTGTGCAGTTTCACCACTTTTAAAAAACAAACCAGAACTCGTTGAGTATGCCAACACAAAAGTTTTTGCCCCACTTAAAGCACAATTCGGCCGAGTGGCCTGGGACGACAATGGCAACATCGGTAAAAGGTACCGAAGACAAGACGAGATAGGAACGCCTTACTGCATAGTAGTTGATTTTGACACTTTGGAAGACCACACCGTCACCATCCGCGACCGCGACACTGCAGCACAAGAGAGGGTAAAGGTTTCAGAACTTTCAACTTATATTAAAAATAAAATCTCTTAAATATAAAACTCTATGGAAGAGTTGCCTAAAATCCATCCCATTAAAGTTTCTAAAGAAAAAGAAGAAAATATTATTGAATATTCTCAGGGATGGCTAAAAGCATATAGAAAAAAATGGCTACAACCATTTGAAGGTGAATACGAAAAAACATCCGAGGAAATACAAGCAATACAGCTAATCAATGTGCTTATACAAAAAGAAATCAGTAGTCTTGGTGTTGAAGTTAAATATTCTGCTATTAGTCCAGAGCAAATTCATTTTATAGATCGAAAAATAGCCATACAACTCGAGGAAAAGTACGGTTGGGAATTTGATGCACCTGGGATCTATGCTGATAAGGAGCAAGCTATTTTTATAATGAAAGACGAAATAAGTGATAACAAAATTGACCTTTATGAACTACTTTTACATGAAATTCTACATAGTTAT
>CAYZOL010000070.1:0-3810 GCA_964480325.1 uncultured Candidatus Saccharibacteria bacterium
TTGCTTTGTTGAAGACAAACATGCGATCCCTACTTATGCACAACACTTTATATCTGATGGGTCTATTCAAGCAGAGTTAATATTAGGGTTTGAAGTTGTTGAGCACTTCTCTAATCCATCAGCAGATATAGAAAAGATATTTTCTTCAAGCCCAAAATACGTCTTACTTAGTACCCATCCTTATCAAGGGCAAGGTAGTGATTGGTGGTATTTAGGATTAAATACTGGTCAGCATGTTTTCTTTTATAGCAACAGTGGAATGCAGAAGATAGCAGAAAAATATGGTTATCATCTGATTACCTACGGAACTATTGCTTTCTTTTTTCAGAGTAAATTAAAAAAAATTAATCAGTTATTTATTAGATTAATTATTATTCCTAGTGTTTCGAAGTACTTGAAGGGAGTGCTTATGTTATTTCCTACAACGGGAGTATTGGCTGACCATAGCAAGATAGCGAAAGGCATGTAGTTATTCCTTTTCTGCTAGTATTTTTATTTCATAGCTAAAAATTGCTACAGATGGCTTGTGATAACTGCTAGAGGTAATATAATTCCAAAATAATTTATTTGTTTTATAAACCCGCAATAGCAATCGTTTAGCTACTTTTATGATCCATCTCTTTCCATCTGTGCAATCCACATCTAAAAATTCTATTTTTTCAAATCCTGCGGCGCGTAATACATAATAAATAGAGCCTGAGGTAAACAATGTCTCATGGGTGAAGTCTTCATATGCCCAGTACGCATCTGTATTAGATTGAGCATTGGGTACCATAACGATTAACTTTCCTCCCTGTTTTAGAAGCATTCGTAACATAGCAACTGTACTAATAATTTTATTTTTAGGTAGGTGCTCTAAAACATGACTAAGAATAATAAGGTCTAGGCTATTTTTGTAATTATCAAAATTAATCTTTCTTCCATCTAGAACTGGTATGTTCTTTGTGGCAGCAAACGCTAAAGCCTCATCGCTAATATCCAAGCCAAAAGAATTTTCATAGCCCATTTTTTGCAAGGCAAGTAAATTCTGGCAAAAGCCACAGCCAAAATCTAATATTTTCGCTGTCTTGTTTGAAGGAAGAATTTTTTTTAGGTAGCAAGGGAGTTTTGTCTCAGCATAGAAGCTTTGGTCAACCCCTCGCCATGCAAAATATTTCTCGTAACTCATTATATTTATGAATGATAAATTATTTGGTCGCGCCCCAAACCAGTTGAAAGAACTGACGGTGAATAAATTCTCCGATCACTTTGTCATGGATTTCAATCGACTTTGAGAAGCAAATGGTTTTGCGTTGTAGGCGTTTAATCCGGGTGCGGAAGTTCAAATTTGGTCGCTCAATGGACTGGGTATAACGCTTTGAAATAATGTGTTTGCTACAGCGAATCAAGCGTTCATATGCGCCCCAGTCATCGGTACAGAATAAACGCAGCGGAAAGTGGCGGAGGTGGGCTAACAAGGTGTTGAGCGTCTTATCTGTCCGGCTGCCAAAGGCATAAGCCAAGACCTTCTTGAAATCCGGTTGCCAAGCATACCAAAGCCAACGGGGCTGCTTCTTGTTACCCACATACGACCACTGTTCATCCATCTCGCACACCAATTCGGTCTCCATGACCTCACTCAGTTCGTTGAAGGGGAGCGGTGAGATGCACGGTGGGGCGAGTTTTTTAAATGGGCAATCACCGTATTGACGCTAATGCCCAATACCCGGCTGGTATCACGCACCCCAGAACCATTCATCGCCATCTCTACAATCTTGTCCGCCACGCCCGGTTTGTTCGCTTCATAGCGATACGTGTCTTGAAAACAATGCAAACAGGTTCTGCAACGATACCGCTGCTCCCCACTTTTGGCCTTCCCATGCCGATACACTTGCGCGCCCGTACACGCCGGGCATTTCACCTTCACTTCCGCCATGATTTTGTCCTTACCTGTTGCGCCACCGTTAGTTTAGCGCAAAATCCGCAATCAACTTATTTGAGGCACGACCACTATGATTTCTTCAATAATTTTTTTTAATCTTTCATAATATATGGTTTGGTTGTGCTCTTTTAGCACATATTGTAGATTGGCGTATTGCAAATTCAACAGTTGCTCAAGCTCTAAGCTCTCAGAGTATTCAACTGCACGAGCTATCCCTTGTATTGAAATCTCTTCAATTAGAATTTCGTAGCCAGTAGATATACTACTCTCCTTGGTAATAATTGGTATAAGAGCACCATTTCCTATAGCAGTTAAAACGGACACCCCACCTCCTTCTGAACATGAGGGAAAAATTACAAATGAGCATTGTTTTAATATATGTTCAAATTTAGCGGAATCAATTTTTACAAAGCCGTGAACATGTATATTGGGTAATTCATATAACTCATGTCTATATACATCTTCAAACTGATTTTCATGCTCAATATTTCCACATATATGTAAAGTCAGATCTGGTCTTGATCTGAAAAAATCTAAACAAATATCTAAGCCTTTATGAACCAAACCAGAACTACCAAACCACAAATAAGATTGCTTTGAGTGATTATTTCTTATCGATAAAATCTTATTGCCATCCAGTGTACAAAAGAACGGGGCAGGGAGGCTAAAAATTTTTCCATCGTAATATTTTTTATAGCTTTCTGCACAAAGCTCATTTCCCAGAGCAATTATGCCATCAACTAGAGTTGTTTGATGTGACCATGTTTTTTCTACAAATCTTGCAGACTTTCCGATCCAAACCCCTTTCTTGTTATAAACATCTCTGATGCGATTTAGGCTGGAAGTATTTTGATGGCAAACATGAAATCCAGTCGCATAGTATATTGTTGTTTTATTATTTAGCCCAGACTCAAAGTAGGCTCGAAAAACATCTCCAAAACCGTAAATAACATCATATTTTTCTAATTCTTTTGGGAGAGTGTTGTAGGAAATTACATCAACAATATATCCTAAATCATCGAAAACTCGAGCAGCAGCCAGCACCTCGTAGCTATTTGAGTGAGAAAGAGTTGGCTTTCTAAATGGGACTGTTATATATGATATTAATACGGCTCGCTTAAAGTCTTTATTAAAAACGTTTGTCAATGGCCTCTCGTAGAAAATAATATTTAAACATCTTGCAATGCGAAAAACTAATTTTCTTAATACTTTATTAATGTTTTTTTTCACGTACAAGCAACCCAAAAGATAATGCATTAAACAAAAGAGGCAGTGTTGTTTTATCAACTACTGAAAACAATAAAATACTGAGAGATAGTGACAAAATAGTTCCATAAGCAGCACCAATTACATCGAATTTTGGAATTAAATACAAGTTCAATGAAATGTTGAAAATTGCAGTTGCTACATGAAACAAAAACACATACTTTGATTGTTTATTGATGATATGAAATTTATTCCAACAGGAGTTAAAGTAAATAATAACATTTACCCACATCAGTAACGAAAGCAAGGTTGAAGATTGTTTATACTGCTCCCCAAACGTGTAATTAATAATACTGTCTGAAAAAAAACTTGTAATTGTAGCTAATATAATTGCGAACCAGACCAAAGAGCCTGTTAATATTTGTTTCTGTCTTGCGTATACTATGTGGTTGTTCTGTGCTGTAATAAGAGCAGGCAGCAATGAGTTAAGTATCAGGCCAGGTAGGAAATACCACATGCTCGCCAATTTGTATGCTGCTGTATATATACCAACTGCGTCACTCCCGATAATTTCTTTAATGATTATTACATCTGCGTTTGAAAAGGCAATAAAAGCAAGCCCACCAAGCATTAATGGTAGCGAATCATTTAGTAGCTGTATGGCAATACCCTTATCAAAGACT
>CAYZOL010000071.1:0-3678 GCA_964480325.1 uncultured Candidatus Saccharibacteria bacterium
TTGAAGTTTCAGCGTAAGTAGTCCGTGTTTTTCCGTAGCCTCTACTTGCTCGGGCTCTACTTCTTGAGGAAGGAGTATGGTACGAGAGAATTTGCCCCAATAAAGTTCCTTTGTAAAATAGTTATCTTCATCGATGTTTTTATGCTCCCCTCTTTTACCTTTAATTGTCACCAAATCTCTACCTATGGTTATCTCCAAGTCATCAGGCTTAACACCAGCCACCATTGTTTGTACCACTATATCTGAATGAGTTTGATATACATCCACAGTAAGTTCCGCTTCTTCATTTTCTTCTTCGATCCAGCTGCCGATTGCGTCTTCTTTAGCTAAGCCTTTTAAGCCTTTTTTAGGTTCTTCAACCTCATCAAATTCATCCTCTACATCTCTACTACCGGTTAGCCTTTCAAAAAAACTTCTTTTTATATTTTTCATATTGTTAGAAATTGGAAACTATTAAATTTCCACAATTAATTTTTTATAATCCTTTCGACAATTCTTATATGCGATTTTTCAAATAAAATCATTTACTATTTTTGATTTCTAACGGAATTAGTTTGCTCTTCTTAATTTTTCAAGAAGTAGCATAACAATTATTGTGATAACCCATAAAAAGGAAAACACCTTAAGAAAATCACCACCGTCATTCTTCATTATAAAAAAATTAAAGACACTATGCAATAGTATCGCTATAACAAGCCCAATTAATAAATGGATTTTTTTTGCTAACGCATGCATGTGGAAGGCAAGGCCCAAAGAAATTCCAATTATAGCACTAGATACTGCATGGAGTAATGTTGATCCTAAGAAACGGAGCTGTCCAGTTAAGAGTCCAACAAAGGACTGACCAACGGAAAATGGTTTTATCAAAAAAAGCATATTTTCAAAAGCTGCAAAACCCAATGCAGTGGTTATAAGGTATATGGGCCAATCAATAGGCTCGTCTACATCTTTAGTTTTGTATACTACTACCAGCACTGCTAAATATTTCATGACCTCCTCAGTTACTGACCAAAGCAATATTTGAATTTCATTAGAGTTTATGTTGTTTTGAATAAACTTTTCAATCGGTACAACAAAAACCACAGACATCATCCCTACAACAAAAATAGCCGTAAGCAAGCTTTTTGGCTCGGAATTTTTATCATCTTCTTTAAGCCAAAACCATAGCCAAAATAGAGAAGGTATTATCCCACTTAAGAATGTCAGAGTTAGAATTTTTGGATCAGATGTAAACATTAATTTTTTGGTTTACTTTCCGATTCTAAATTGTAAAGAGGCCAATGCTCTACCATTAACAACTTTTTGTTTTCAATAGGCATCATTGACCAGATTTCCTCGGTAACAAAGGGCATAAAAGGATGCAATAATTTTAGTAGGGTAGATAGGTGTGTGTAAAGCAATGCCTTTGCAGAGTCAGCACTGTTGCCCTCTATTATTTTTTTCTTTGAGCGTTCTATAAGTATGTCCGCGAATGTATGCCAGAAATAATGGTAAAGCTTTTCAGCAACTAGATAAAATTTATATTCATCCATTTGTCTTGTTATTTCATGTATTAAATCTCTTAGTTCATCATCTGACTTTTTATCCTCAATATCAAATTCAGGCAATTTATTAATGTCTAAGTCTTTTGTATTATCCAATACAAAGCGTGTTGCGTTCCAGATTTTATTTGAAAATTTACTGTAAGCTTTTACTTTTTGAATATCAAACTTACTATCGGCTCCAGGGCCGATTCCAACTATAAGTGACATGCGCAATGCGTCCGTTCCGTGTTCATTTATAACTTCTATTGGATCCACCCCATTATTTAAAGACTTGCTGAATTTCTGACCTTTAGCATCTCGGAGCATTCCATGTAGGTATACAGTTTTAAATGGTACCTCTC
This sequence comes from uncultured Candidatus Saccharibacteria bacterium, assembly GCA_964480325.1. Classification (GTDB taxonomy): domain Bacteria; phylum Patescibacteriota; class Minisyncoccia; order Phycocordibacterales; family UBA9973; genus UBA9973. The sequence continues at coordinate 1,886 of CAYZOL010000071.1, forward strand.
CCAAGATATATTGTGACATTAATATCATTCTTGCTACCCAGAAAAATAATATTTCATAACCAGGATTAACCACACTTGTGGGGTGATAGTCTTTAAAGTCCTGGGTGTCTTCCGGCCAGCCAAGTGTAGAGAAAGTCCAAAGTCCTGAGGAGAACCATGTATCCAGAGTATCCTCGTCTTGCACCCAACCTTCATCTTGAGGTGGGTTTATATCGCAGTAAATTTCATTTCCTTTGTACCACACAGGAATCCTATGTCCGTACCATATTTGCCTGGAAATGCACCAGTCACGTAGATTCTCGATCCAGTTAAAATAAACTTTCTCAAAGTGGTCAGGCATTATGTTTATGCTTCCTTGGCGAACTGACTCAAGCATTAACTCTTTAAGAGACTTATTTCCACGGTCCTTGATTTTTTTGTTTACGTCTATGAACCACTGAAGCTTTGGTATTGGTTCAATAATACCACCTGTTCTTTCGGCTGTTGGCACATTCTGGTTTACTTCTTCTTCTTTTTCTAGTAGCCCTTCTGACTTTAACCACTCAACTATTACTTCTCTTGCTTCGGTGGTTTTTTTATTTAAAATTCTCTCATCTCCAACTGTTATCTTTGCATACTCATTAATAACAGGTTTTGTCTCTAAATTATTTTTCTGTGCCATTTCCCAGTCTATTTGGCTGTGAGCAGGGGTAACACCGAGGGCTCCTGTACCAAACTCCTTTTCTACATTCTGATCTGCAATTATTTTTATATGAATAGGCACACCGCAGAATACTTCATCATATTCTTTACCCACAAAGTCTTTATATCTTGTATCGTCTGGGTGTACTGCCACTGCCACATCACCAATTTTGGTTTCTGGTCGAGTCGTAGAGATAGATATCGGAAAATCCTTTCCATATTTAAAAGTATACAATTTGCCTTTTCTTTCTTCGTTCACTATTTCGTCATCTGAAATGACCGTTTGTCCTTTTGGGTCCCAATTTACAATCCTGTAGCCACGATATATAAGACCTTCTTCATACATCTTTTTGAATGCAGTTTTAACAGCTAAATTTCTTTCGTTATCCAATGTGAAGGCTTCTCGGGACCAATCAAGCGATGCCCCCATTTTCCTAAGCTGGCTGACTATTGTTGTTCTGCTATTGTCTACGAATTCATGTACGTGTTCCAGGAACTTCTCTCTTCCTATTTCTTTCTTCTTTAACCCTTCCTTTTCCAGAATTTTGGTTACTTTCGCATCTGTGGCTATTGCCGCATGGTCGGTGCCAGGAACCCACAAGGTTTTTTTGCCACGCATCCTGTTGTAGCGGATCATAGTATCCTGCATCGAGTCTTCAAGTGCGTGACCCAAGTGTAGTACCCCTGTTGCATTTGGCGGTGGAAGAACTATAGAGAAAGCTTCAGCGTCTTTACTAGTAACTCCTTTTTCAATGCATATATCGGGGTTAAAGAACCCGGAATCCTCCCAGAGCTTGTAAATACGGTCCTCGGTTTCCTTTGGGTCGTAGGGTTTTAAAAGCTTTTCATTGATTTCCATATACCCAAATATATCATTTTTATTATATTTTTTAAAGCTAAAATATAAGTGATTTGTATTAAATGTGCGCGGTGAGGGGATTGGCTAAGAACATTTTTACTCGCCGCCACTCGTAAAAATTTCTCAGCCCTGCTCATACGACCTGTTCTGCTGAACAGGTGCCCGTACTCGCTTTCAATCCACTCGCACTTGCAACAAAATAATAATCGCAAAACACTGCATGTTTTGCTCTTTTATTTTGTGCGCGGTGAGG
>CAYZOL010000072.1:0-2065 GCA_964480325.1 uncultured Candidatus Saccharibacteria bacterium
TTGTGTCTTTGCCACCTTTTTTATTTCATGTTCACTTGGGTTTAAAGGCATTATTTTTTCAATATTTTCATCTGTTTTTATTGCTTCAAATATCCCTATACGTCCTTTGTAGCCAGTTAAATGACATTTGTCACAACCAACAGGTGAGAAAAACTTGAAAGTTGATTCGTCCTTTATATTATAATCTTCCAACTTTTTTTCTTCTTCTTTCATCCCATTAATTATTTTTTTAACCGCATCAAGCTCTCGTTCAGTCGGCGCCTTCTCAATCCTACAATCCAAACACAGCTTCCTGACTAGGCGCTGAGCTATTGAAAGAGATAAAGCAGAAACCATTATTTTTGGATTAACACCAAGGTCGGTTAGACGAGGTATAACCCCAGCCGCGTTATTGGTGTGAATTGTAGAGAACACCATGTGACCAGTAAGCGCTGCTTGTACTGCAATTTTTGCAGTTTCTCCGTCACGTATTTCACCCACCATCACCACATCTGGATCTTGACGGAGTGCTGAACGAAGACCCTCCAAAAAGTCGTAACCCTTTTCGTTGTTAGTTTGAGTTTGGGTAATCCCTGAGAGGTGATACTCAATAGGATCTTCAATTGTAATTATTTTAATTTCTTTTGAATAAATTCTGCGCAAGAATGCATAAAGGGTAGTGGTCTTTCCAGAGCCAGTAGGACCTGAGATTAAGATAAGGCCATTTGGTTTTTCAATTTCTTGTTCAATTATAGAAAATAAATATGGTTCAATTCCAATATCCTCGAGTTTTACTTGTATGGATTTTGGATCAAGAATACGCATAACTATAGACTCACCATATGCCCCAGGGATAAGTGAGGTACGGATTGAAAGCTCGTCTGTTCCTTCCATGATACTAAAACGTCCATCCTGAGCTGCGTTTGAAATTAATTTCATACCTGACAAAAGCTTTATACGAGAATTTAATAGCGAATAAATTTCAAGTTCAAAAAAATCCACATCTTGAAGTACTCCGTCTAAACGTAGTCTCAGGCGGGCTTGGTCCTTTTCAGGTTCAATGTGTATGTCCGAGGCGTTTATAGATATTGCGCCAGCCAAAATTATTTCCAATATTCTTGATATTTTATGGGTTTTTTTAGCTATTAATTCCTTTTCCACCATATCTTTGATGTCTTGCATTTGTTTTATGGACTTTCCAGTGTCACGTAGGATTTCACCAGAGATATCAAGTCCACCAATCTTTGATTTTTCTGCCATTGAAAGCTCCTTATACCTTTCCCAAACTTTTTCAATACTAGCAATTGAAGTCATATAAAAAATTGGCACAAGGTTTTTCCTTGCCATGTCTTCAGTCAGCTTGCTTTTAAGCTCAGGGGTAGGGGAGCGCAAGGCAATTAAAACATTGTTACCAGATAGTTTGAAAGGAGCAATATGAAGTTCTCGCGCATCTCGCTCAGGGACCTCTCGGAGGGCCTCATTGTCGATACCTATATGGTATAAGTTTACATAAGGTAGATTATATTTTGACTCAGCCAAGGTTGCTACCAGTTCCTCTTCCTCTTGTTTTCGTAAGTCGTCTAGTTGTTTATTTTGTTTTTCCTCATTAAAGTCTGACATTTGAGCTTTATTATACAGTATTTTTATAGATAGCTAACCCTTGACTATTAGTCATATATATGATATAATTGCCCAAGTTGATTATTTATAGTAAACTAATAGTGATATAATAAAAAAATGGCAAAAGAAGGATTTTTTGAAAAGGTAGTAAAAAATGTTACAAAAGGAGCATTATTTGCAGGTGCTGGATTAGGGACAGCGAGTGTGCCCGCAGCTGAACTGCCGGATTATACAAAATTACCAAAGGACAGCAACAATGCCATAAATTGGGAAAATAACAAAAAAAACGATGATGTCGTTGTAGCTACACCAGGAGTAGCAGCCCTCAGTCCAAATGGAAACGTTTATGAATTTAACAAAGAGGCTATTTTGCCACCACCAGACTCGATTGATAAGACACCAGTAGGTGGGGATTTATCATGGAATGGTTATTTATATACATGCAAAGAACAAAAAAAGATTGCAA
>CAYZOL010000072.1:2075-3614 GCA_964480325.1 uncultured Candidatus Saccharibacteria bacterium
GTATGGGAGAAATCAAGTAATACCGTTGCCAAAAATACCACATTATGATCAAAATTCTATATCGAAGCAAAGGTCATATGCTATTGGCGACACATCGCTTTTTGGTGGAAAAGTTACTTTTAATGCCGATGGTTTAGCGCTGTTTTACACTTACAATTCAAATGGCAAATGTGATGTGGTTGCTCTAAAATCCGACATGACAGGGTTCAAAGTGGGAGAGTGGGTGTATTTAACGAATTGTGGAAACTTTATAAAGCCATATGGAGATCACTATTATACACAACCAGAAGTTAAGGTTACAGAAAAAAAAGAAGAAGTAAAAGAAATACCAAAATCAGAATCAAAAGTTACGCAAGAAAAAAAGAAATTAGGTCCAGCTTTTGAGGAGCCTTGTGTAGCACACCACAGAATAAATTTTGGTAAGCCACAAGGGATAGATCCAAATCCAAATACTCCATGGTTTGAAACACACAATGGTATATATATTGAACACTCACGGTACTGTCAAGAACATTGGTTTGAGAAGGGTGGTTGCAGTAACGGCAAGAGTCTTGAACAGGTAGCCAGGGCACTTGGTCAATGGTAGATTTTGCAATTCCTAAAAAGTAAGCAAAAAGATAGCACAGAAATGTTATACTTTAAAACATGCAAGAAAAGTCAAAGCTTCTGGTTTTGTTGGACTCACACGCCATAATTCACCGTGCATATCACGCTTTGCCGGATTTTTTGTCGAGCAAAGGAGAGCCTACAGGGGCTCTTTATGGACTCTCCACCATGCTCATGAAGATTATTACAGACTTAAAGCCAGACTATATCGTGGCTTGTTACGACTTGCCACAAAAAACCTTTAGACACGACTCATATGATGGATACAAAGCGGGGCGGGCCAAGGCAGATGACGCCCTGGTAGAACAACTAAAAAGTTCCAGAAAAATATTTGAGGCATTTGGAGTACCCATCTATGATGCACCAGGGTTTGAAGCGGATGATGTGTTGGGCACAATAGTGGAAGAATTAAAAGGAGACAAAAACACAAAAATCATAATAGCTTCTGGGGACATGGACACTATGCAGTTGGTGGATGATAAAAAAGTACAAGTGTACACCCTGAAAAAAGGTATAACAGATACAATTTTATACGACGAGGAGAAGGTGGTTGAGCGCTTCAATTTCAAACCCAAATTTTTACCAGATTACAAGGGTCTTCGTGGAGATCCATCTGACAACATTATAGGCATCAAAGGCATAGGGGAGAAGACAGCTACAATTTTGATAACCAAGTTTGGCACCATTGAGGATATTTATAAAAAACTCAAGAAAGATGAGAGTGCATTTGTAGAAGCTGGGGTAAAAGGCAAGACTCTTGAACTCATAAAAGATAACGAAGAAGAGGCGTTGTTTTCCAAAACACTTGCCACTATCAGGAGGGATGCACCAATAGACTTTAAACTACCAGAAAAAACATTTTGGGAAAACGCAGACCCAAAAAAGATGGAGAGCGTATTTTCAGAATTTGAATTTAGAAGTCTTATTTCGAAA
>CAYZOL010000073.1:0-3596 GCA_964480325.1 uncultured Candidatus Saccharibacteria bacterium
AAATAAACAAAGAGATAGAAAGGCAAGAGGCATACAACAAACACATTCAAGATGTTTTAAAAACTGAGATAGGAGGTAGTGGAATTCTTGCAAAAAGTATTTCAATTTTTGATGCAACAACAAACCAAAAACTTTACAGCAGGGACGATCAGACTCAAATGTCTCTTGCTTCAATTTCCAAAATAATGACTGCAATTATAGCTCTTAACGATGATATTGGCGAAATTGTCATTACTAAAGATGCCCTAAGGCACGAAGGAGAGAATGGTCTGATAGTTAGCGAGCTTTGGAAAATGTCAGAACTTGTAAAATTTACACTTGTTTTGTCATCTAACGATGGAGCTTCAGCTTTGTCAGGATATGATGAAGGCTTTGTTAAAAAGATGAATCAAAAAGCAAGAAAAATCGGCATGCAGAGCGCCCTTTTCTTCAACGCTACTGGACTTGATGTAAATGACCAAAGTCCAGGTGCGCTGGCAACTGCTGAGGACGTAAACACTATGGCATTATATGGAATTGTGGCGTATCCGGAAATCTTTAAGGTAACATCATTACCAGAGGTCAGTATTAGTTCAGAGTCTGGTTTTGTACACAACATAAAAAATACGGATATTATAGTAGACAAGATTCCTAATTTGTTACTATCAAAAACTGGCTTTACTACCATAACTGGAGGTAACTTGGTGGTGGTGTTTGTTGATAGTAGGGGTCACACAATTGCAGTTACATTATTGGGTTCAACTTTTGACGGTAGATTTACTGATATGGAACGTGTCGTCAATATTGTAAATAATCTTGAGTAAATATTGTTTGGACTTAAACATGTTTAAATGTATAATTTAGACATGTTTAAAAAAGTATTTTTTGCAATTGCATTGTTTGTGTTCTTTTTCTCTGGCTTAAGTGCTTTAGCGGATACTCCTTCCAACCTTGGAATTGTTAAAGAAAATATTTGGTACTCCAAGGACCCTTTTGTAGAGGGTGACAAGATTAAAATTTATACTGTAATATTTAACCCTGACAGTAAGCAACTTTCGGGCAATTTGGTTTTCTTTGATAATGGGGTAATTTTGGGCAAAAAGCCTTTTAATCTTGCTGCTAATAGCGCAAACGACATTTCGATAGATTGGACTGCCACGGCCGGTACTCACAAAATTTATGCCAAGATCGAAGATGCAAAGTTTTTGATTTCAAATGGTAAGTATGAGTTAGTGGAAATAAGTTCAAGTGAATCATACAAAAGTTCAAGAGTTGTTTTAAAAAATACAGAAAGCACTGAGACACCGTCATTGAAAGTTGGCTTAGAAAATACTCTACAAGTTGCAAAGCAACCCATAAGTGGCTTTGAAGAAAAGATAATAAACAACATCCCTTCCTTTATTTCCAAACCTGCTAATGGTCTTGTAAATACCATCGATGAAGCAAGGCTTAGCCTAGCAACGGAAACCTCCAAGGAGGTAAGCGTAGCTACAAAAGACCTGGAAGATTTTAATAAAGAAAGTTCACTAGCTCTAAATAAGCCGGCCAACAGTCAGACACCAGTAAAGGTAGGCTCAAATAGCTTAGTAAAACCATTCAAATATCTGAAGTTGTTTTTCTTAAATATTGCTCTTGTCGTTTTTCAAAATAAGGCAATTTTTTACAGTTTGTGCGCTTTAATTTTGTTCCTAATATTTAGATATATATGGAATAAGATTTTATAGGACACCTATTTGTATTTTTCTGCAAAGAATGTAGTATACAGTCATGGTTAAACGAATTTTATTCTTAATTTTATTAGTTTTTTGTGTTTTTTTTACACCATATTTTATCTACTTACCACTTGCGCTTTTTGGATTAATTTACTTTAAAAATTATTGGGAAGGGTTGGTTGCTGTCTTTCTGTCTGATATGATTTACAATACCCCTGAAGCAAAGTTTTATGGGCTTGTATTTATCAGTACAATAATATTTTTAATTATTTTTTTTGTAATTGAAATAATTAAACAAAAAATTAGACCCTCTGATTCAGCACGCTACTTCAACAAATGATTCGTAAAATATTTAAGAAAAATAGGTTAAGAAAAAAACATTTATCTGTGGAGGCGGATGAAATATTTCTTGACTCAAAGAATCTTTCAAACTTTGACACTCAACAGTTTGAAGGCAGAATTGAAAGTGCTATTAGTAAAAATACTATGTTTTTTGTAGGTATTTTTTTTGTTTTAATATGCACTGTGTTTATATCACGCTTACTTAATCTGCAAGTGCAAAACGGTGAGGCCTATTACACTAGAAGTGAAAACAATACACTTGAAGAGGTGATTCTTTTTGCTGACCGCGGAATTATATATGACAGAAACATGAATGAACTTGCTTGGAATAAAAACGAAGACAACTCAAATGCAGTTGTAGAAAATATGAATGAGGAAATTACATCACCTGATTATGTTGAGTTAACTAGTGGTGAAAACAACCAAAGTATTAAAGAAAGTAGTGTAACAAGAGCATATCTTTCACCTGGATTCTCTCACGTATTAGGCTACGTAAGCTCACCGTCAAAGGATAAGGCAGGAAATTATTGGCAAAAAGAATTTATTGGTAAAGATGGCTTAGAGAAAGAGTATGACCTTAAATTAAAAGGACAAAATGGATCAAAAATTGTTGAAACTGATGCAAAGGGGACCATCCACACCGAAAATACTGTGAACGCTCCAAAGAGGGGGGTGGACCTTGTTACAACTATTGACTCAAGAGTACAGAAAAAATTATTTAGTTTAATACAAAATCTTTCAGAGAAGCATAACTTTGCTGGTGGCGCAGGAGTAATTATGGATGTAACAAATGGTGAAATTATTGCCTCAACGAGTTATCCAGAGTACAGTTCTGAAGTCATCTCCTATGGTAAAGATGCTAAGATTATTAATAGTTATTTAACTGACAAAAGAAAGGTATTCATAGACAAAACTATCTCAGGACTCTATACGCCAGGCTCGATAGTAAAACCATTTTTTGCACTTGGTGCACTTGCAGAGCAAATCATCACCCCAGAGAAAAAGATATTGTCTACTGGATCACTTTCAATACCTAACCCATACGACAAGGAAAAGGAAAGCGTGTTTAATGACTGGAAAGCTCATGGTTGGACCAATATGGCAGAAGCCATTGCCGTATCCTCTGATGTGTATTTTTATGAAATTGGAGGAGGGTACAAAACTCAAAAAGGCCTAGGTATAAGTAATATTGATAAATACGCAAAACTTTTTGGAATAGGGGAGATGACTGGAGTAGACCTGCCTGATGAAATTGGTGGCACAATACCTAGCCCAGAATGGAAGTTTGAGCACTTTAGTGGTGACCCTTGGCGTATCGGTGACACATATCACACTGCTATTGGGCAGTATGGCTTTCAAGTCACACCACTTCAAATGGCACGTGCCACAAGCGCAATAGCAAACTATGGTACTTTACTTACCCCACACTACATACTTGGTGATAAAAATCTAGAACAGCAGGTGAGTACAATTGACTTGCCTCGAAGTTATTTTGACGTGGTGCACGATGGTATGAGGCAGGTGGTCACGTACGGTACCGGTGTATCCTTAAATGTGCCGTAT
>CAYZOL010000074.1:0-3511 GCA_964480325.1 uncultured Candidatus Saccharibacteria bacterium
TTTTACAAAAGGTTTAATTTGCCTATACCAACCAAAAGCCCTTTTGCACGACATAAAGGCCGCTTGCGATTTATTGCAGACCACATGAAGCTAATAAATAGAGTTTGTGGAAAATGTCAGAGTGAAATTCAAAGTGTATATTCTGCAAAGGAGTTTCCGATAGTGTATTGCGAGAAATGTTACCAACAGGAGGTGTATTAAGCTCTGTATTCTATTTCTTTTCCTCCCTCTGGAATAATCCCGAACGAAAGCAAAGCTTCGTACGGGACAGGTCTTTTTAGTTACTTGTAGTCACGCTCTTTTTCTCCTTCAGGTATTATCCTCTTTATAATAAATTTATTATCATTTAATTCTGCGTCGGTGATTATTATGCGTTTGCCGTTTTGGTCAAAGTAATAAACTCGAGGCCAGCCATCAAAGGCACAGTATTTTAAATAGTTTTGATAACCGTCGTCATTCAAGTCTACAAGCCCATCTTCTTTTTTAAATTTTTTTGAGAACGTTGCTAAAGAATGATTTTGCTCCTTCGGAGTCATTTTATTCTTAAGCCATTCAGGAATTACATCTCCTAATATTTTGCCACCTTTGCGAAAAAGCAATTCATCTAAAATTCTGCCCTTTATTGGCCATGTTTCTAACTCCATCTCTTTTTGAGTAATTATTGGCCCATGATCAACTTCTTCATCAAGTAAAATTATAGAAACGCCCACCGCATTTTTTTTATCAAGAAGGATAGACGAACGTACTGGTGAGGGTCCACGCATTTCAGGTAAAAGGGATGGATGAACATTCAGTGTGCCTTTTAGGGGTAAGTCTAGAATACTTTTGGGGAGTATAAAATTGTATGCGGCAACTACAAAAAAATCCCATTTTGTTTTGAGTAGGAATTCTGGAGTCGGTTTTTTTCTGAAAGTCTCCACTTCATATACTGGGATATTATTTTCACTACCCCATACTTTAACAGGGGAAGGGGTCAATTTCAGATTTCTGCCACTGGGTGCATCAGGTGCAGTCACTAGGATACTAGGCACTACGCCTTTTTTCTTTAGTTCCTCCAGTACCCAGACTGACAGAATAGGAGTGCCAAAAAATACAAAATTGTAATTATTATTCTTCACTTTTTACTCTCAAATTAATCAATTACTTTGGAAGTTCTTCTTTTATGTCTTTTGCGTGATCAATAAAAAGTACTCCGTTTAGGTGGTCAGTTTCATGCTGGAATATCTGAGCAAGTAACCCTGAGGCGCCACGAGTGAATTTCACCCCATTTTCATCAAAGGCTGTTACTGTTGCTTTTTTTGATCTATAGGCTTTTCCATATAGCCACCTAACGGAAAGGCATCCTTCAGGTAGCCACTCTTTATCTCGTGATAGCTTTGATATTACAGGATTAATGAATACAAGGTCCTTGACTGATTTTTTAGGAACATCTTTTTCAACCGTACTTTCGCTGGAAAGTCTCCTCTCTTTTTTTTGCAAAAAGCCTTCTTCAAATATTTTCCCTGAGACTACAAAAATACGCAAACTATATCCTATTTGGGGGGCCGCTATGGCTACGCCGTCATCTTGGCTTTTGAGCGAGGCAGACATTTCCTTAATTATTTTTTTTATACTGGCTGAAGTTATACCTGATACAGGGACCTCCTTTGCGATCATTCTTAGAACCCTATCTTCTTTTTGGACAATTTTTTTCATTTTATCCTTATCCTTTTATTTTAGCTCTTTTAAGTATTCAAGTAGCTTATCAATCTTTACAGTTTCTTGTGATCTGTTTGACATGTCTCTTACGATAACGGCGTTATCGATGGCCTCCTTTACACCAAAAATTATTGCATGAGGGATATTGAGCTTTTCAGCTATTGCAAGCTGTGCACCTAAAGAGTCTTTTGACAATGATTGCGCTATAGGGACATGTGCCTTTCGTAGGATATCGATAATGTTCAGGCTTTTTAACTTTGCTTCAGCACCTAGCTGAATAAAGTAAATCTTTGGTTTCTTAATAATGCGTGGAGAGAGTTTCTTGTACCAAGGTGATCCGATAACCCTATCTACCCCCATTGATATTCCTACTGCAGGTACGTCCTTTTTGCCACCTATTTGTTTCCCTAGATAGTCATACCTACCTCCGCCTGCAATAGACAAAGGAAGTCCACCTTCTTCGTTGCTTTGTTCCATTATTTCAAATACAGTACGAGTATAATAAGAAAGCCCTCTGACTAAATTTTTGTTTAGATTGTATGAAATATTCATTTCTTCAAGGTATTCAAGCACTTCTTTGAAATGTTTCTTGCAGGTGCTACACAAAAAGCTAATAGAGTCAGGTGCGTTTAAGTTTAACTCTCGAGTTTTTTCTTCCTTTGAGTCTAAGATCCTTAAAGGATTTGTTTTTAGTCTTTCTCGGTCTATCGCTGGAAGGGAGCTTAGGTTTTTTTTGTAGTAGCTTGTTAGCTCCTTCAAGTATGCGCCACGGCACTCCTTGTCTCCAATTGAGTTTATGTCCACGGACAAGTTTGTGGCACCTGCTTCTTCAAGAATACTTAGACCAACCTTGATTACTAGTGCATCCATTATGCTCTTGTCGCTTCCTAAACTATCTAAGTCAAACTGATACAGTTGCCTATAACGCCCTCGTTGTGGCTTGTCGTGTCTAAAGACTGGGCCATATTGGTAAAACATCACAGGTTGTGGCATGTTTTGCATTCCATGTTCAATGTATGCACGCATAAGTGGAGCAGTGTGTTCAGGCCTGAGAGCTAAGTGGTCACCGCCTTTAGTTTTGAGTGTATACATTTCTTTATCTATGATATCGGTACCTTCTCCAATTCCTGACGTAAATACGTCCTCTTGTTCCATTATTGGTGTTTCGATAGGCTTGAATCCGTAATAAGTTGCAACCTCCTGTGCCTTTTCAAAAAATCCCTGAAAGTTAAAGAAATCCTCTCCCATGATATCCCTCATACCTTTAGGGGAGGCTAGTTCTCTTTTTGTAACATTTTTTGTTTTACCGGTGTTAGTTTTTTTTGACATTTTTTTATTTATTAATTTTATTAACTTCTAATAAAATTCTGTGGGTTGTTAAAATAATAAGCTTATAAGTTATTCTACTTTAGGGTCCCTGGAAATACTCCAATTTTTTGTATTGGCAGTAGCCTTAAAAATACTCTACCAATCAGAAGATTCTTTTTTACTGGTCCCCAGTATCTAGAATCAGAGCTAGCTATTCGATTGTCACCCATTACAAAATATTCATCTGGTCCAAGTTCAAAATGCGTGTCTTTGCTAGTTGTGCTTACTAAATAAGGTTCGTTTATGGTGAAGCCCTGAGGATGCTCAGTATTAGTAATTGTTACAGTTTCATTCTTTATATCCACGGTGTCATTTGGTAGGCCTATTATCCTTTTTATGAAAAATTTTGTCCTGTCCTCAGGATATCTAAAGACCACTACATCTTGTCGTTGTGGTTCATTTAGTCTGTAGGAAATTTCATCAATAATTAAATATTGTCCGTTTT
>CAYZOL010000075.1:0-3424 GCA_964480325.1 uncultured Candidatus Saccharibacteria bacterium
GTAACGGAAGTATAATGGAGCCAAACATGTCCAAATGTGGAATTGGATTTAATGTGAGCCTTCCAGCATGGCGGGCGGTTTTGTCTCCAAAGTATTCTGCCACAAAACCGTGGGCTACTTCGTGCACCACTACGGACATGACAAGTATAGCTACATAAAAGATTCCATCAGTTGCACTCATATGATTTGTATGATAGCATGATGGGACTTACTTGTCCCGTTAAAAAATCAACGGATTTGGGATATTGTAGAGGAATTATAATTTAAATTTTTTAATGGGATGAAAACTTGTGCAATTACAAAAAAGAGTTCAATTATAGGGGGCGGATACTCAAACCGTACTCGTGCCACCAAGTTCAACCCTACCGGCAAAGTCCGCAAGCACATAAACCTTCAAAAGAAGAGTGTTTTTGTCCCTGAATTAAATAAAACAGTAAGAATTGAAGTCTCTACTCGCGGATTACGCACCATCAAGAAAAACGGCGCCTACGCTACTCTCAAAAAAGCTAAGCTGATATAGATAAAATAAACACTAATAAATAATACAGGCGGCTACTCGTAAAGAGTAGCCGCCTGTTTGTGATTCAGATTGTTGAACCAAGTCCGTTGTTCCCTATCCCACCCCAGTGGGTGGAGATAATTGGGGTCGTCGTCGAATCATCAGCATTCTCCCTGGCTGTTTTACAAATGTTACACGAGCAGGAATTTTCCTGCCCAACATCAACTTTGAGACCGCAAGGGGTCTCAGCTTTTACCGGGGTGTGTTCATCGGCAGCTGGTTTTTCGCGGGTGTTTCCCCCGCCGATGATTACATTGTAGTAACCCAAAGGTCGTGCCATAAGAAAAAAATTTTATTTGAACAACATCGTTCATTTCTTAAATTACACTCTATTTATTTGCAAGTCAAACCAAACATTAAAAAAACCTCACACGTGAGGTTTTTTTAATTAACTAAGGTTGCTATCAAAAACAGATTTGGTGGGTGGTTGTATTTCTTCAGATTGAATTCCATCTTGCCAATCTTTTAGAAGGTCTTTTTCTTTTTCTTTTGGTGCTTGTTCCTTTGACCTTTTTTCATTTGGCTTATTCTTACCAGGATCATATCCTTGTTTTTTTTCGTGTGACATACTTTTATTATACTACAAACCTATACTGGTACAAATGTAAGCGCAGTACCTTTTTTGCCTGCTCGGCCTGTACGACCTATCCTGTGCACGTAAGTATCATAAGTTTGTGGCACATCGTAGTTTATAACATGTGACACGTCAGGGATATCAAGGCCTCTCGCTGCTACGTCTGTAGCTATCAAGATGCTAATTTGGTCCTTCTTGAAAAGCTCAAGTGTACGGATACGTTCACGGCTCCTTTTGTCCCCATGAATGCACCCAACTCTAAATCCTAGTTTTGAAAGTTCCTTGGTAAGGTCATCCACTGAATGCTTCATTTCACGGAAAATCAAAACTTTTTCCGCACCTTCTTGTTTTAATATTTCATGGAGCCTGTCGATCTTTTCTTCTTTGGTTTTTATACGTACTACATCTTGGTCGATATTTTTTGCAGTCTCACCAGACACTACCGAAATAAATACTGGGTCTTTCAAAAAGTCAGTTGTTAACTTTTTTATCTCAGGTGAAAGTGTAGCGGAGAAGAATAGTGTTTGCCTGTCCTTATGAGTTTTGCCAAGAATAAAAACCATGTCATCTCTGAAGCCCATGTCGAGCATCCTGTCTGCCTCATCTAGTACTACGTACTTGTAATTACTTAGATCAAGCACTTTCCTCTTGATAAGGTCAGTAACGCGCCCGGGTGTACCTATTACAAAGGACACGCCACGTACTATTTCATTGATTTGCTTGCCTATGGGCATACCTCCTACTACACACACTCCAAAGAGTCCTGAGCCAAAGGCCAGAGAGCGTAGCTCCTCTTCGATTTGTATTGCTAGTTCACGGGTTGGTGCTAAGACTAAAACCTTTTGTGTTTTGTCTTTGATAACATTGTTTATAAGTGGGATAAGGAATGCGGCGGTTTTACCTGTGCCAGTGTTAGCCATACCAAAAACATCTCTGCCTGAAAGTACGCTAGGTATTGCTTGGTCTTGTATTGGACGTGGAGAAACGTAACCTTTTCTTGTTATGTTTTTTTGTAACTTTTCCTCAAAAGGAAAATCAGCAAAGGTGTGCTTTGCCACATAAACTTTTTCCTCTACATGTACTGCCTTTTGGATAAACCTAGTATAGTCTATGCGCTCACCGCCAAATCTTCCACGCTTGGCTGGTCTTTTGCTATAACTACTTCTTTTAAAATTATCTCTTGCAAAACCAGGTCCGCCCGAAGCACTACGCATAGCGTTGTGAGCGGGTTTTGCGTTTGATGTTGGCCTCCCGCCTAGAACACGTTGTGTTGCATTTCGGGCAGGCCCCGTGTAACGGAAAGTACCTCGTGATCCAGTCGATGCTGGTCGCCCACCGACATTACGTCGAGCAGGTGCGAAACTGCGTGATTTAATCATATATTTCTTTGTGTCATGGTAATCAATACCACGACTCAAAGTCATAATTGATTTCCATCACTTCTTGTCCTGCGAAGCTTTAGCGAAGCAGGAGTCAGTCTCGTTTATTATAAATTAGTCCCGATTGCGGGTTGAGATTGATGCATGAAGAGTAGCATTATTAGCATTTTTTGTCAAATTTTGGTTAAGCTCACATAAAAGATATAATAAAAACATGCAAGAAAAACTTCTAGGTAAACATGTGGATGAGTCGTACATTGAACTTTTAGAACATTTAATAAAAAATGGAGTTACAAAGACAGACCGCACAGGCACAGGCACAAAGAGTGTTTTGGGTTATCAAATGCGCTTTAACTTGGAGGACGGCTTCCCTCTCATAACTACCAAAAAAGTTCCTATTAAATCCATAATTCATGAGCTTCTTTGGTTTTTGAAGGGTAATACTAACTTAAAATATTTAGCCCAAAACAACGTGCATATTTGGGACGAGTGGCCATACAAGGCGTATTTGATAAAGAACAACATACCCGTACCAAATACAGACAGCGAGGAATGGAAGCTAGGTATCAAGGAATTTGTCGAGAAGGTAAAAACAGATGATAACTTTGCAAAAACCTACGGTGACCTTGGCCCAATTTATGGATACCAATGGCGTACATGGCCAACACCTGATGGCAAGCATATTGACCAGTTAAAAAATGTTATAGAGCAGATAAAAAACACTCCCGACTCACGCCGCCTGATAGTATCCGCGTGGAACGTAGCCGACATAGATGAAATGGCAAAGTCAGGACTACCACCATGTCACTGCTTCTTTCAATTTTACGTGGCAGATGGCAAGCTCTCATGCCAGCTTTATCAGCGCTCATGTGATACTTTTCTAGGGCTCCCCTTTAACATTGCCTCATACTC
>CAYZOL010000076.1:0-1910 GCA_964480325.1 uncultured Candidatus Saccharibacteria bacterium
ATAGATACAATTAATGCTTTCAGGAATGTGAAAGAATTGGCTGCCTTGATGAACATTTAAAATAAAGTGCTGACGGACTGAGTCCTTGAATATTACAATTTTAATTAACTTAATTTGAAAACACTAAAATTTAAAAACTATCTAGTGCCTTTAGTTCTTTCAGGTGTAAAGGATTCAACATGGAGGCTTTTTGATGATAAAGATCTAAAAGAAGGTGATAGGTTAACTCTAATAAATAAAGATACTGGAAATGAATTTGGTAAAGCCGTGATTATTTCTACGAGGGAAAAGAAACTAGGGGACCTAGAGGAGTCGGATTTTGAAGGACATGAGAAGTTTGAAAGTGAAGCTAAGATGTATGAAGCGTATAGAAGTTATTATGGCGACAAGGTTAACTCAGACAGCCTTGTTAAAATAATAAAATTTAAACTAGATGATAACTAGCAAGGACTGTTCTCCCTATTTTTTTCAATCATAACACTATAGAGACGGCCGTCGTCAAAGTGTTATCTTGTTGATACGACAAAATATATAATTCTAGAAATGTTATAATCAAAAACATGAATACACAAATCTTAACGATTGTTGGAGGGAAGGCTAGTGAAGACAAATGGCTTTTACTTGATGAAGCATATAATAAAGTAGAGAAAAGTAGTTTGCCTAGCGCAGTACTTGAGTCTCATTTAACCCAAGATATCAAAGAGCCAGAACTCTGGCGTATATTTACCACTTGGGAAAGTATTGAAGCCATGAATGAATACAGAAAAAGTGTTGAAACTCCAGCTTGGCTTTTGGTTTTTAAAGTAGTTGGTACAGAGCCAGAATTAATAGTCAACAAGATTGTTTTATCAAAATAAAGCGCTAATAAATTTTACTAACTAGCAAGTAATCTTTGTTATAATGTGCTCATGAAAAAAATAACACCACATTTATGGTTCGATATTGCAAAATTAGAAGAAGCATATAATAATTAGGTTTTATTAGTTATAAAATAATATGTCAGAATCTAATAAAGGGAAAAGCATTGATGAAATACTTGAAGACCAGGCTAAGCAGCGCTTGGAGCAATACCAAGATTATTTAAAAAAAGATGATTTGCCATATAAAGACAGAATTCTTTATGAATTACAAATTGAAAGAATGGAACAAGAGATTAAAGATAGAAAAAGAAAGCAATAATCCCATGTCGTGATATATTTTGTTTGTATGCAAGAAAATATAGAAAAATTTAAGAATATAGTTATTGAAAACTTCTTACGAAAAGATTTTACCTATCACGAATGGATGGTGGAATATCATTTAAAAATTGTGGAGCGTATAGCAATAGAACTTTGCGACATTTATAAAGAAGCAGATAGAGATTTGGTCCAAGCACTTGTGTGGTTCCATGATTTTGGAAAGCCATTGGATGAAAAGAACGAAAGAGCTATGACACTTAGTGAAGGTCCAAAAGTAATGCGTGAGTGTGGATTTACAGAAGAATTTATAAATAAAGTTGTAGGATACTGGGAACTTATGGAGAAGAAAAATGAAATAGACATAAGAACTACACCCATCGAAGTACAAATCGTTTCTTCCTCAGATGGCGCTTCGCATTTTACTGGAGTATTTTATCCAAGTTATTTTGGAGATGGAGACGATTTTACAACTACCCAAAAACATTTAAAACAAAAAATAGAAAAGGACTGGAATAGAAAAATAGTATTACCCGAAGTTCAAAATGCTTTTCAAAAATATTATGATAGAGCTATAGAAATGTTGGGAGATTTTCCAGAAAGATTTATAAAATAGAGTAATATGAAACTAATCAAGGAATTAACAAATCAAGACTTGGGGTTTAAGAATAAAAAGGTTGAATACAGGGTTCGTAAGGCTGCGCGGGCGGTTGTATTGGATAAGTATGGCAAGGT
>CAYZOL010000076.1:1920-3381 GCA_964480325.1 uncultured Candidatus Saccharibacteria bacterium
ATTTATGAGTACTCGCGACTCAATGTTTTTAAAAGAAGCACAGAAATTATTTAGTTTGTAAGGTTGTTGGTGGAAATAAATAAAAAAGCCCACACGAATTTTGTTGGGGAACTCGTGTCAAAATGACCGTCAATATAATGTTATAAAGTTTTTTAGTAAACACAATGATTAATTTGGATTTTATCGGATTATTTATATTTATTGCTGGGTTTATTATTGGACTTGGGGCCGTTACTGTTATTGATATTCATGGGTTCTTGGGCCGGAGGTCCGGATATTGGACTGAGGCCACTGTGCGTACTCACAAAGTAACCAAGCCACTTATATGGCTTGGTATTACGCTTGCAATAGTTGGTGGTCTGATACTTTATCGAGGTGTACCATTTGGAGGGATACCACTTTATCAGGCTATGCTTGCAGGAATTTTAATATTAAATGGTATTTTCTTGTCATTTTATGTTAGTCCATTTTTATTAAAAAAAGAGAGGGAGGGTAGGCAACAGGATCTTTTACCAGCCTCACTTCAAAGCAAAATAATTATTAGTTTTATAATTTCTGACATTGGCTGGTGGGGAGGTTTGTTCCTTTTGGTTTTGTATCTAAATACACGATAGTTTCATATTATGAAAAAGAATGACTTTGACCCTAGATTCAATCCTGATTTATCACCAAAGGATATGCTTGAGCTGGGCGTATTTGGAGGAGTGTATTTTTCCGACAAGCCAAAAGAGTTTCCAAAAAGTTGGTGGAAAAGTGCCAAGCTATCACCAGACGGTAAAAGGCACAAAGAGCTTAATTACTTTAAAGTAAATGCAAGTCAGTCACTTGAGGTTTGGCAGATGAAGGGTTGGATACGTCCACAGGATCCGCGTGGCTGGTTCCAGTGGTATTGTAGATATTATCTAGGGCGCAGGTCACCTGATGACGAAAGGCAAATAAAAAGGTGGCTAGCCATGAGGAGACACGTAATGCAGATAAAAAGCAACTGCAGGGCAGGTGATGTGTTTTGCCGTCCTCGTCAAAGGCAAGCACTCCTTCACTGGGCCTATGATACACGTGGGATGTGATTTGTTTGTCGTTTAAGTTTTGCTTGAGTTTGAGTTTGCGCAAGGACCGTCCTTGCACAATAGTCCTTGCACAATACAGTCGAGGAGTTAGAAAAAATTCTCATTAACTAGCTAGAACGATTTTTGTTATAATGCGTGTATGAAAAAGTTCGATATTGCAAAATTAGAAGAGGCATATAAAAGCTAGAATGACTGGAAATCATAAAATTGTACAAATGAAAGAGGAAAACTTTCAGGATGTACTACAAAAATGTTTTAATCTACCACTAGTAATTCAAGAAAAAATAACATTAGGCTTTTCGAGTCAGGTATACAGAGCAGAATTAAGCGATAATATAGTTTATGTACGAATAAACAAAGATTCAAGAATTTTTCGAGCTGAGATTTTAGGTTA
>CAYZOL010000077.1:0-3231 GCA_964480325.1 uncultured Candidatus Saccharibacteria bacterium
AACTTATTCTTTCTTCAGAGATTTATAAACAATTAGAATTATGGAAATAATTATATATAACGGAATTAAAAAAAAGAAAATAGTTTCCTTACATAAACGAAAGTACGTATCACAATGAGAGGGAGTAATAATAACTCCAAATGAATAAATTAGTAAATAAATGAGGGTGATGCGTTTCCATGAATAGAACGTTTGATCTTTCAAAAACATGTTAATAAAGGTAAAAATAAGTACAGGTATAAAAAACACTAGAATATAAATTAAACCTTCATAAATATTTTCAATTCGAAAACTTTTAGATTTATCAGCTAAATAGATGGCGGGAAATATTAATATACTAAATATAAAAGACACAAATAACAATCTTTTTCTCGTAAACCAATCAATAAATTTATTCATAGATAAATAGTTAAACTAATAATTCACTAGCACTTCATCCCCACTAGTTTTAATTGTAACACCAACAAACCCCTGTTGGGTAGTAGTGGTTACGGTGTCCCCAGTTTTTACCTTTATTACTGTGACATTTTGCTTCTTTTTGTAATTAAATACATATTTCTCGACCCCCTTAACAACCACTCTAGTATCTAAATCTATAAGGTCTCCATCCTTGTGAAAAAAAAGGGGTCAGGTACCTTTTTTCGGCCTTCCTTTTGGAAAAAAGGGGTCAGGTACCTTTTTTGAAAAAAGGGGTCAGGTACCTTTTTTCGAAAAAAGGGGTCAGGTACCTTTTTTCGGCCTTCCTTTTGGTCTGGTTGTTGGTTCAAGGTTAAACTTTTTAATAATCTGTGTTGACCAAGCATCTTTACCGTAGGGCTTCCCTTTTACCACTGACACTCTGATATTTTCTTCTTCCTCTTTAGGTTGAAGGGTATTTACAAAAGAAAGATAGTCTTTGGGTTCGCCAATTGGCCAGGACGATAGAACTTTCTTCTGGTTGTCTTTCCCGTAAAGTTTACGCCACAAACTACAGAACTTCCAATTTTCTGCTTTTTTAACCAACTTGGCTCGAAGTGCATTTCTTTCGATATAGCGTATAACAGAGAGCAAGTGATTGTCTTTCTCTATGATGAATGACTTGTATCTGCCTTGATAGAGGTGTCCGGTGCCTTTGGTGTTCTTTTCTTGGTGCCAGCGTTGGGTGTGAGTAAGTGTTAGCCATTGCATAAATTTACCTAAATCTCCATCGTTCTTCGGATATAGTACAAGGTGAAAATGGTTAGGCATTAGTATGTATGCCAATATTCTCATTCCAAACTTCTTTTGAGCTTCTTCTAAAACGCTTTCAAACAAAGTATAGTCTTCTTCCTTAAAGAATATGGGTAACCGAGCATTAGCTCGATTGATAATGTGGTAACAGTAATCGCCTAGATCTATACGGTTTATGCGAGGCATGTTTAGATTATATTCCTTTTATGGAAGAAAAGGTACCTGACCCCTTTAATCTTTAATTGACCCCTTTAATTCAAAGTTAATTTTCTACTTTATTTGGCATAACATAAGTTATTTGCTCCACAAGGCTGTGACCTTTTTCATTCATTCTTCCTAAATAACCTGTATTCTCCATTTGGCAGATAGGGCTTTAGGCGCTATCTGTGATTAGTGATTAAGTATACGAAGTATTATTAACAGTGCTAAAAAATATATTATCTCTTGCATAATTTTAATTTTCTTAATCTAATAATAAAAACCAGTAGCCCACTCCGTGTATTACTGGTTTCATTTATTGGTTTTTTAGATTTTGGGAAAAAATAAAAGCCGACACAACAAAGAACCAGTAGCCTTTGGAGGCATTCTGATTATTCATTGTTTCGGCTCTTCATAGTTGCTCCAATGATTCTGGCAACAACTAATTACTACCCCAATGGTTCTGGCAATAGTAAAGGTCAAACAATATCCCTACAATCCCAACGATTCTGGCAATTGCAAGCGTGTAATTTATCGACGAACTTGGTTAGTATAGCAGGCTTAATGAATATGTCAATTTAACTCCACTTTTGGTCGGAAAACTGAATTGAAAGTCACCCTTACTCCAAATGTCATTCCATTTTCATTTATTTCAAACCAGTTAAAATGGTCGTTGGGGTATTTATCGCAAGGTGCGAGCTTCCCTTCTTTGAAATCTTTTAGATATTTTTTTATTCTTTCGGTACCTTCGATTCCTTTAAAAATTTCAATGGAAGTTCCACCCCCTCCACATTTTTTGCAACGCCAATCTTCAATAGCTCCATTAATAAGTTTTTTTTGGATAATTTCTAGTCCCATTTTCTCTGAAAGACTTATACTTTCTTCCTGTTGCTTTTTTCTTTCAATCTCTTTTTTACCCATAAGCTCCATTAATTTTTCAATTTGCTGTTCTGGAGTCATAGAATTTTTTTGTAAGGAAGAGATTTCTTTCCTCAACTCCTCTATTTCTTTTTCAGTCGATTGCTTAGATTCTGTTGGTCCAGTGGTAGTAAAAATACCTGGTAGGGTTACTGTTGGTCGTCCGCCATAAGTAAACACATCTTCTATGGGTTTGGTTATAAGAGCTGATCCGTTATGCATATACCCAGCAGTTCTAACTTCCAAAGCTTCTAAAGCTCCAAGTATTCCAGACTGAGGTCTTGAAGTTAATGCAGCCCCACTTACACTTAGTTCATTTCCAGTAAATACCGTTGACGCTAAATCATTATTGAATGTAGAAAGTTTTACTTCGCCAGTAGCAGGATTTATACTTCTAAAATTCCCAACGTGTTGAGTTCCCAGATCTCCTAGCGCAGTAGTTCCTATTTCTTCGCCAGTTAATAACTTGATTTTTTTATCATTTTCGTCTCTTTTCACAGTAATCGTAATTCGTCCTTATAACACAAGGATTCTATCATATTTTATATTAAAAATAAAGAGTTTACTTTGATAAGAAAATAATATTGGTAGGTAGAACAACCCCTAATAAAAGCTACTCTTTCTTCAAAGATTTATAAACACTAAGGATAAGAGAAATAAGAATATATAACACTACAGCAAACAATGAAACTGATTCTCTTTGATACCAAAAATAGTCACTACTCGTAGGTGCAGACAAATACAGGATTAGATAAATGCCAAAATAAAAGAGAGAGAATTTTTTCCACCTTTCAAATTTATCTATACCCAAATTTTGAAAAATTAGAGTAAATATAAATATAGGAACGAAGATAAAAAATAGATTTAACTTTCTATCATCCGCACAACAAAAACTTCTGTAAAAAG
>CAYZOL010000078.1:0-3174 GCA_964480325.1 uncultured Candidatus Saccharibacteria bacterium
GCACCATCGATGATCCAGACACCACAAAAGGCTGAGCAATAAAAACTCTAATAGGTATAACAATGATTATTGCTAAAAAAGTAAAACGCACTAATTCCCAAAAAGATTGTTTTGCGTTTTCTTTTTTCACATCAACAACATCCTTTAGATTTCCATCATTTTCCATTGCACTATTCTAACATAAAAACGATTTGACAAAATGGGCAAAACCATTGTCCAATGTATATTGCTTTGTAACTCCTACAAGTGATAATATTGAACTATGAAACTTATTGTTGGACTTGGAAATAAAGGAGAAGATTACGCCAACACTCGGCATAATGCAGGAAGGATAATGCTTGGGCACGTGGAGAAGAAAATAAACGAGAAATTGAAGATTAAATTTTTTATGCCAGAAACATTCATGAATACTTCTGGTAAATTTGTAGCACCATTGGTGAAAAGTAAAAAAGATTTAGCCGAGCTTATAGTAATTTACGATGACATAGATTTACCACTAGGTAAAATGAAAATTTCTTTTGATCGATCAAGCGGGGGACACAATGGGCTCGAATCTATAATCAAAGCACTAAAGAGTCAGGAATTTCTTCGTATTAGAATTGGTATTTGCCCTACAACTCCATCCGGTAAAACCAAGAAACCTAAAGGAGAGAAGGCAGTACTAAATTTCCTACTGGGCCAATTTAAGAAGCCTGAGTTGGAAGAATTAAAAAAACTTTCCAAAAAAGTAGCCGAAGCAATAGAAACTATCTACACCGAAGGCTCTCAGAAAGCGATGTCGTTATATAACTAATAATTACCCCATAGGCCTTGCCTATGGGGTATGGGTTTCGTTTTTATATTTTAGCCAGTCGAAGATTTCCTTATTGAAAGAACTTTTTGATGGGAAGTATTTTGGAAACTTGTTTCTGTCTAAAATTTTTACCCTGAGTCTATCCTCTCCTAAATAATCCAAGTAGCTTGAATAAATATACTTTTTTAGATATTCAGTTGCTTTTTTAATATCTTTTATACCTGCTTCTTTCCATTTCGAATCAATTAGCTTTACTGGGTTTAAATGTATATAAGAAAATAAATATTTTAGGTATCTATCATTAGAAATATGCTGTGATTTAAATTTCCCTTCAAACAACCCTCCAGTCCTTTTGTATTTTTTATTGAAATACATTGAATAAGCAGTCGAAATTTTCTGCATGAACTTTGTAATTCCATTTTCCATTTTTTCTTTGATTAGTAGGTGAAAGTGATTTGGCATAAGGCAATATGCTCCGATGTGAACCAGAGTTTCCTCCCTGTTAAAGTCATATGAATTTTTTGAGAGATCTCTTACCACAATACTTCTTTTTGAATTACATAAATAGAGAAGTTTCACAAAGTGATTATAATCTTCTGTGTCTATGAAAATAGTTTGTTTACTGTTTCCACGATTGTAAATATGATAATACTCATCCAATACAAAGTTTGTTTTTCTAAGTGACATGAATTTATTTTAACAAACTATCTACCCCATAGGCAAGGCCTATGGGGTATTGACAGCTCTATGGACAAGTGTCCTTGACAAAACCAGAGAGAGAGTACTTTATAGACAAATTAAAAACACCTTTCGTACTGGTGTTTTTGTATTACCTGATTTTGATACTTCACGAATTTTGTTTTTTACAACTTCAGAAACCAGAACTCACTCATTTTTTCAACCTATTTTCTCACACTCAAATTTTTGTATCATGAATCAACAAACTAGTAACAGAGCTTCTGGCAACCCAATCGGCGAAGGCGGCGGAATGTCCAAAAAATCTTTTTGGACGTTTTTTATTCCAATTCTACTCCTTGCCGGCGTAGCCATGTGGGCAAGCCAAAAAGAGTACGATTATGACCAGCGAAAAATCCAATCCATTGTAGACGCAGCCAGTACAAAAAATCTTGATGCACTTGTCGCAGAAATTAAAAGCAGCGGCGCCGAAATCAAAAATGCGGCACTTGTTGCTCAGGAACAAAAGTCTATTTCCGAGGATGATGCAGTGTTTATCACGAAGATTGCCATGGACCCTTCACTTTTGAAGAATGGCGACAACTTGGCTAAAGCGCTAAATATTTTCCTCGCTTTGAAAGACGGACAACTCAAAGAACTCCTCCGGTCTGCTTTATGCGGGGCCTGGAATAATCAATTCGACTTTTGCAACGGCGGAGCTGCCGAAAAAGCAGAAAAACAGGTCGCACCGAAAAAAGAGGAAACTGCTGAAAACGAAGATGTGGGAGCTTTAGCCGGACATGTGAAGGCAGTACAAAAGGCGAATAACGAAATCACCAAATTGAAAGAAAAATTTGCGGCGAAGAAGATTAATGCTGATCAATTTAAAAAAGAGTTTCTCAAAAAGAACAAAAAACTCCGCGAGGTGATGAGCTATTTCCAGAGATACATTAAAGCAATGTACGGGGCAAAAGCGGTCGCGGATGGGTTTAATCTCTATGAAAATGGAGGTACCAATTTCCATTCGAATTGGTTAGGGGTGTTCCGCCGGTGGCTTGCTACTCAAAAAAATACCGTGCGCCTCAACAAGGCACTTGATGACTACGAAACGCTTTACAATAATTGGAAATCGGTTTACGATTTGACCCATTGAATTGGATAAAAAACAGTTTAGAGCTTAGGCTCGGGAAAAGGCTCACTTTTCCCGAGCCTTTTCTTTTTGTCTAAATTTCCTTTACCGCTTCGATTATGATACTTTTTTCACCATTCCTGACGGAGATTTTGCCAGAGAAGGCGATGCATTTTTCGGCAGAGAAGAGTGCCATGGATTCTTTGTAAAGTGATGGGAAGGCGACGGCTTCGATCGTGCCAGTTAGGTCCTCGATAGTTAGGAATGCCATTTGGTCACCCTTTTTTGTAATGACTTGTTTGGCATTTATGATGATACCGCCCAAGGTTACTGGGTAGCCATTCTGAAGTGGGCCGTCTTTGTCTTCTTTTATTTTTTTAATATTTACCGGTTTATCTTTTAATTTATCTTTCAACCTATCGAGCGGGTGGCCAGAAATGTACAAACCCAAAAGCTCTTTCTCCCATCCTAGTTTTTCTGCTTGGGTTGCTTCTTTAGTAACTCTCAATTTAAATTCTGGCGCTTTAACTTCTGAGGCACCGCCGAAGAGTGAGATTTGGTTGGTGGGCTGTTTACC
>CAYZOL010000079.1:0-3133 GCA_964480325.1 uncultured Candidatus Saccharibacteria bacterium
CGATGTTGCTCGTCTATAACTACCAATGCCAAGTCTTTAAACTTCACTGACTTTTGGATGAGTGCGTGAGTGCCTATGAGTATTGGGATAACCCCCTCCGCCACCCATTTTAAAAGCTGAGTACGTGAAATATCGGTCCACTGCGTCGCTCCACCGGAGCTATGCAGTGCGTGCGTTTGAGCAGTTTTTGAAGGGAATTTTCTACAACCAGATCCAGTGATGAGTCCTATCTGGATATTTGAATCTCTAAAGTATTTTATAAATGATTCAAAGTGTTGAGTGGCTAGTATCTCCGTTGGTGCCATGTAGGCGACTTGGAGGTTTCCAAAACCTTTACCATCTGGCGTGTTGGATATCACCGCAGTTGATGCACTAGCTGCAACTAGTGTTTTGCCGGAGCCTACATCACCCTCGAGGAGGCGCGCCATCGGCGCGCCTCGCTTCATGTCTTTGAGTATTATATTTATTGAATCTATTTGTGCCTTCGTAGGGGTGAAAGGGAAGCGCTTTAAAAATTGATCTAGCTTCTCCTTAGAGAAATCAATATTGAAACTTTTATTTTTATTGTATAGGGCTTTGTCATGTTGACGTTCAAGTTGGATAAAGAAAACCTCCTCAAAGGCAAATCTTTTTTTCGCAGATTCAGCGTCCTTTTTATTCTTTGGTGTATGTATCCACACTAGAGCGCTTTTGAGAGAGGGTAGATTGTATTTTTTAAGAATATCCTGTGGTATATAGTCTAAGATGTCATCTAGAGTTTTGTCTTTGATGATTTTCACTATTGCATGATAAATCCATTTTGAAGTTATGCCTTTTGCTTCCCTGTATATTGGATAACTTAGCCCGATTGGATTCGTACCTGCCTCCCCAAAAATGCTGTTGTGCGAGTCTATTGGCATCTCGGCGACTCTCTCAAATTCAGGATTTGAAAGATATAAGCCAGCCTTGTTTTCTGCAACTTTTCCTGTTAGTTTTACACTCTCTCCGTCATGCATCATTTTGGCAAGATATGCTTGGTGAAACCAGATGATTTTTATTTTACCTGTTAGGTCCTCTATCTGACCTTCACCCATGGGCATGTTGGATCTGAAGGCTTTTTTTGTTTTTAGTTTTGAAACCTTGCCATACACAGTAGCAGTTTCACCAAGTATGAGTTCAGAGATTTTTTTTATTTCACTAATGTCACTGTAACGGGTAGGGAAGTAAAAGAGTAGGTCAGCCACAGAAAAAATACCCAATTTTTTTAGGGCACTTTTTTGTTTTTCATCGAGACGGAATTTTGTTTCAATCCTGTCGGCTAGTACCATGTTAACCTATCAATATTTTTATTTTTTCAGCAAGTTCATCTAAGGTGAAGTTGGATTTCACCATAAATTCACTAATACCTAGCACTTTGGCCCTTTCAATATCCTTTTCTTCGGAAAGATTTGAAAAAATAATGACAGGAACGCTTGTTATTGCAGAATCCTCTCTAATTTTTTTAAGAATAGTGAATCCATCCACATCAGGCAAAAGTAGGTCTAGAAGCACTAAATCAATTTTTACCTTACTATCAATAAGCTTAAAGGCTTCCACGCTGTTACCAGCAGTGAGTACTTCGTATCCTTCCTTTTGTAATTTTTTTGCCTCAAGTCCTTGTAGGAAATTGTCGTCTTCTATTATTAATACTACTTTAGACATATATAAATTTATTCGCCAATCAGTATTTTAATCTTCTGAGTCAGTTCGTCCAGAGTGAAGTTGGACTTAATCATGAAGTTGCTGATGCCTAGTTTTGTTGCTTTCTTTAGATCCTTTTCTTCATATAAGTTTGAAAAGATAACTACTGGTATGCTCTTTGTTGCTTCATCTTCTCTCATTTTCTTCAAAACAGAGAATCCATCAACATCAGGTAGCATAAGATCGAGCAAAACAAGATCAATCGGGCTCTTTTTACTAAGAGCTTCAAAAGCTTCAACGCTGTTAACTGCTGTTAATACGTCATAACCCTTCTCTTTAAGTTTCTTTGCCTCAAGTCCTAATAAAAAATTATCGTCTTCAATTATAAGTATTGTTTTTGCCATAAGATATATATACTAAACCATTATACTACTTTGTAATTTTAACACAACACCAGTTATTTTGATAATGGAACAGTGAAGGAAAAGGTGGTCCCTTCATTTTTTGAGCTTTCAAACCATATCTCCCCACCATTTTTTTCCACTATTTTCTTTGTGGTATAAAGCCCTATTCCTGAGCCTACGGCCTCCTTTTTTTGAGCCTCATCGTCGCGGTAGAATTTTTCAAATATTTTGCCTTTTCCTTCCTCGGATATTCCTATCCCTTTATCCTTTACTGAAACTTGCATCATATTATCCTTATCACTTATTGTAATAAAAATTTTACCATGTTTGTCGCTGTATTTTATGGCGTTTTCAATAAGGTTCTGCAAAACAATCAAAAGCTTTTCTTTGTCTGCGCTGACAAAACGGTTGTTAGTTTCAGACTTTAAGAAGATTATCTCTATACCTTTTACGTGGGCCTCTCCAGAGAAGTCGAAAATAGCACTTTCTATCATTTCTACTATATCAACTCTCTTAAACACATACTTTTTCTCCACTATTGCCTCAGACTTATTGGAAAGCAAAAGCTCATTTAAAACTTGTATGGCCTTTTCATTACTTTCATAGGCTTTGATCATTAAGTTTTCCTGTTCAGCTGTTAGCTTGCCCAAGTCTCCATCTAAAAACATTTTTACTATCCACTTAAGCGCTGCAAGCGCCGTCCTGATTTGGTGGGTGCTTAATGAAATTACATCTGACTTTGCAGCAATAATTTTTTGCAGTTTTTTATTTTCCTCCTGTAGTTTTCTTATCTTACCTATCGTATTTATGGGCATAATATTTATTATAACACTTTCTACATAATTTAATATGAATTTTTACCCAGGTTCAATTTGAATTTGTGGATGGCGCGAAATTCGCCGATACTGCGGCGGGTACTTTTCCATCTTGCTTTGCTCGCAAGGAAAAGTCTTTCGAACCTCGCACGCAAGCAAAGCAGTTTGCTTGCTAACATCCGCTTTTCGCGGTGCTCAAAGCGGATGGGGCGAGATTCGAACTCGCGGTCCTTTTAAGGGGACGACAGTTTAGTA
>CAYZOL010000080.1:0-3027 GCA_964480325.1 uncultured Candidatus Saccharibacteria bacterium
TGTTATGGATATAGCCTAGAAAAACAACAAAAGTGGATCCAAGCTGAAGCCGTATATCGACGCGCGATTCATGCATTTCCTAAAGATCCTCACGCCTATCGAGCACTGGCCTGGATGTATGGAGTGGGATTTACTACATGCACATCCAAAGAAGAAGGGTTGTTGTGCAGCTACACAGCACTCGAACACCTACCTGATCGGCTTTCTCTTGAAATCGCAAGCGCATGCCAGGCTCGTGGGGGGCACTTCCTTGCAGCGATTAGAATTTTAGAACAATTACTCGCAGAAGAAACCATCCTGGAAAGTCGATCTCGTCTACAGGGAGCGCTACGCTCCCTAAGAAAAGAACTCCCACTAGACGACCGCTTCGTACTCCGAGAACTGGTTGCTTAGCAACTCCAAATCTTGTAGAATGCGGCCTATGATTTCTTTTCTAAAAAAACTTTTTGGTTCTGCATCTGGTGCGATGGGAGGTAATTCCATAGAAAGTGCAGTAGGTATAGATATCGGCTCTTCAGCTATAAAAGTTGTGGAGATAAAAAAAAGGGGAGGTAAGGCGCTACTTGAAACATACGGGGCTATTGCGCTTGGTACATATGCGGATGCTCCGATAGGGCATGTCACAAATCTTCCAATTGAAAAAATAATTGAAGCACTAAAGGAAGTATTGAAACAGGCGAATGTATCCACCACTAACGTAGCTATATCAATACCAGTGCAGTCTAGCTTGGTGTTCACCCTCGAGATTCCATCACAAATCAAAGAAATTGAGTTTCCTACAATAATACCTACTGAAGCCAGAAAATACATTCCATTACCAATTGACGAAGTGTCACTCGATTATTTCATTCTACCAAAGAGGGAGACAACCTATGAAGAAGCCAATACCGCTGAAGCAGTGATAAGACCAAAAGAGAAGATTGAGGTTTTGGTTGTAGCTACTCAAAATGATGCGGTGTCGAAATTACGTTCCATTGTATCGCAATGTAGCCTGCAGGCAGGATTTTTTGAAGTTGAAATTTTTTCCTCCGTGCGTGCAAACTTTGAGCACGAGCTATCTCCAGTGCTTCTTATTGACTTTGGTGCTTCACGTACAAAGCTCACTTTTGTTGAATTTGGTATGGTCAAAGGTTACCACGCAATAAATCGAGGAGGAGCAGATATTACTGAGTCCATTTCAAAGTCACTTTCAATCCCGTTTGAAAAAGCAGAGGAACTAAAGAAAGAGTTTGGTTTATTTGAAAACCCTGTTGAAAAAAAGCTAGCAGAGATTATAAAAATACACACTGATTATATTTTTGCAGAAACGAACAACATCTTACTCTCCTATGAGAAAAAACATGGCAGGACAATCAGCAAGGTAATATTCACAGGTGGGGGAGCAATACTCAAGGGTCTCAAAGAAGTTGCAGAAAACAACTTTCGTGCTGAGATAGAAGTAGGACATCCGTTTGCCAAAGTAGGAGCGCCTGCATTTTTGGGTAAGGTGCTTGAGTCAGCTGGGCCAGAATTCGCAACCGCGATAGGTTTGGCGTTAAGACAGTTGCAATAATCTTTCAGTTTATTTTTTAAAAACAAAACTCCAAGTATTGCACACTTTTTTATAAAAATTGCTTGGATAAATTATGCTATAAGGTTATAATATAATTACGAAGATAGAAAATGGAGCAAAATTTTCAAACATCATTCATACCAAAGAAACCGATAGTAGTAGAACGGGCAAAACCTAAGGCACCTGTTGGTTTTTTTACAGTTATAGCCATTTTTATTTTTCTTTCCATGGTATTAGTTTTGGGTGGGTTGTATTTTTACAAGCAACTCTTGGTAAAAAGTATTGTTACCATGGAGAACAATCTTAATCTAGCAAAGAATCGCTTCGAGCCGGCAAAAATAAACCAACTGCAATCCCTAGACAGAAGACTCAAAGCCTCAAATGAAGTCTTAAGTAAGCACATTGCAGTTTCACCTATTTTTCAAATTTTACAAGACATAACTTTAAAGACAGTAAGATACACGAATTTTAGTTACACAGTAGGCGCTGACAACACATCTAGAGTGTCCGTGAAATTAGGCGGACTTGCAGTGGGCTACAGGTCAGTGGCATTGCAGGCTGACCTGTATGCAAAAAACAAGGTCCTAATTGACCCAGTTTTTTCAAACTTAGCACTGGACGATAAAGGCAATGTGCTTTTTGATTTAGATTTCTACGTTGATCCGAGCGTGGTAAATTTCAAGCAAGCCCTCCAAAGAGAAAGTGAGGCAAACGCTGATGATATTAATAACGCAACTACGAACACTACTCCAGTTCCAGAAGTTTCCCCAAGTATTGTGCCTCAGGATAATAGCTCTATCCCCGTAGTACCAGGTGGAGCCAGCACTGATAATATGAATACCAATAAAAATACTACAAATTAATTTATGCTTAGACTTTTGACCCCAATCATTTTAATAGGACTTTCAATAGCAGGGTTTGTCACTCTTGTTGGTCCTACCTATAAAGAGGTTTCAGATTTGAAGGCTGAGGTAGCTTCATACGATGAGGCTCTTAGTAATTCAAAATCTTTGGAAAACGAGAGAGATAAGCTTACCAGCAAATATAGCTCAATTGACCCGGCAAACTTGGATAAAATTCAAAAACTTTTACCAGACAATGTAGACAACATTCGCCTAATTTTAGAGATAGAAAAACTCGCATCACCATATGGGATGGTGCTTAAGGATGTAAGCTACTCAATTGCCAAGGATGACAACAAAGCTCCCAATGTAATTCAAGGTGGACAAACTTTAAAGCCAGCAAATCAGGATTATGGTGTCTGGGATTTGCAGTTTTCAATTGAAGGTACATACAATGACTTTATTAGTTTCTCCCGAGACCTCGAAAGCAATCTAAGAATTGTTGATATTTCATCTGTACAGTTTTCTTCTGTTGAAAAAACCAACCAGTTTGTGAATAAAAACACACCCACTGAGAGTTATAAATATTCCTTTAGAATTAGAACTTATTGGTTGAAAAATTAAAATCATGCC
>CAYZOL010000081.1:0-3007 GCA_964480325.1 uncultured Candidatus Saccharibacteria bacterium
AAGCATCAGACTTTTTAATCAGATTTAATGCGGACTCCTCAATTTGTCTTACTCTTTCACGAGTAATGTTATATTTTTTACCAATTTCTTCGAGAGTTTTCCTTTGGACATCACTAGTTAAACCAAAACGATTCATAATAACGTCAGACGCTCTTTCTTGAAGATGAGATGTAATTTTTTTTGTAACTTGTTTTGGTTTAATTGATGTCGTTGGCATAATTTTATTTTTTTTATTGAAAATTCTTAGCTATAATTATACACAATGTTTTTGAAACGTCAAACTTTTTTGCAAATTTTTTGAAAAAAAATGTAATTATTTTTTTCAATAATTTATTTATCTCTATTTGCTCTTACTCGATCAAGTTCAGTTAAATATTTTTTGCGAAGTCTCACTGATAATGGAGTCACTTCTAAATATTCATCATTACTCATCACCTCCAAACCTCTTTCAATACTTAGTGTAAACGGGGGCTTGAGCACTATTGCATCGTCTGTACCTGATGCACGCATGTTGGTGAGTTGCTTACCCTTTATTGGATTTACGGACATTTCCTCACCCTTTAGTACATTTCCTATTACCATTCCTTCATATACTTCAGTTCCATGACCGATATACATAATACCACGTTCTTGTAAATTTGCAAGGGCAAAGGCAACGGCCTTGCCCGAAACCATTGAACTCATTGATCCATACTCTCTTTTCTTTATTTCACCTGCATATTCTTTAAACCCTGTGACACGAGAAGACATTATCCCCTCGCCTTTTGTGTCGATAATAAACTCACCGCGATAACCCAAAAGTCCCCGAGTAGGTATATCAAAAATAATTCTTGATATACCGTGCTTCTCTTGCATGTCTTTCATTATTCCTTTTCTTTTGCCTATCTTCTCTATTACACTTCCTGATGCCTCTGTTGGCACGTCTATCACCAACTCCTCGTAAGGCTCGGTCTTGTGGCCATTTTCAACTTTCACTATTACCTCTGGCTGTGAGACCTGCATTTCAAAACCCTCTCTCCTCATGTTCTCCAAGAGGACTGCTATATGCAACTCCCCTCTTCCGTATACTTTGAAAAAACTTGGACCAGACTTTACCTCTCCTTGGTCAGGAGAAAAGTCTACTTTTAGTCCTACGTTTATTTCAAGTTCTTTTTCCAACCTTTCTTTTATTTGTCTTGATGTTACGAACTTACCTTCTTTACCAGCAAATGGGGAGTCGTTGACTAAAAAGTTCAAAGACAGCGTTGGCTCGTCTATTGCAATGTGTGGCAATGCCTCTACACTTGCATCTTCACATAGTGTCTCTCCAATATAAATATCCGGAATTCCAGCCACCATTACTATGTCACCTGAAGTGGCTTCCGCTACGTCTTTCCTTGCTATACCTTCAAAAGTAAAAAGTTTTACAACCTTACCCTGCCTTGTACCATTTTCACCTTTTACAAATATCTGACTACCGGAAACAATCTTTCCAGAATAAATACGAGCTATGGCCATCCTGCCTAAGAAGTTATCGTAACCTAAGTTAAAAACCTGTGCAGACATCTTTTCATCTTCACCCTTTGAAGCCACTGGTACTTTTTCTAAAATTAGGTCAAGTAATGGAGAAAGGTCTTCAGACTTGTCCCCAAGATTTTTAAATGCTTTACCCTCTCTTCCTATTGCGTAGATAGTTTCAAAGTTGGCTTGCTCTTCATTAGCGCCAAGCTCAAAGAAAAGCTCCAATACTTCCTCGTGTACTCGGTGCGGATCAGCGGCTGGTTTGTCTATTTTATTTATTACCACTATTGGCTTGAGTCCAAGTTCCAAAGATTTTTTCAATACAAATCTTGTTTGAGGCATAGGCCCTTCCACTGCGTCAACCAACAAAAGGACTGAATCAATAGCACGAAGTACGCGCTCCACCTCGGAACCAAAGTCTGCGTGGCCTGGAGTGTCCACAATGTTTATCTTTGTGTCTTTGTAAGTTATTGAGGTATTTTTTGAGTAAATGGTTATACCGCGCTCTTTTTCAATTGCGTTTGAGTCCATAGTAAGACCTTCATCTTGGAAGCCCCCGTTTTGCTTCATTAATGCATCAGTAAGGGTGGTCTTGCCGTGGTCAACGTGAGCTATAATTGCGATATTTCGAATTTCCATTTTTAGTAAATATTATTTAATAATTAGTGTTCTAAACAAAAAACCCGCAAGGGTTTATGTCTCTTTACAATAACATACTTCTTTAAAAACAACAATAGGCAAACTAAAAGCACGCAAAACGATATAATGTTTTGCGTGCTTTACACCTGTAACCTGCTCTTGTGCAGGGGGCAGGTGCAATCCTGTGATTTGGGGATGTCTTTTTCCTCGTGGTTTTTCTTAAACCAGAAGAAAATCCCAACTGCGATTGAGACAATCGCCAGCCCCAGCCGTACACGCTGGGAACCAAACCATCTTGGCATCCTGATTTTGATGCCGAGAATTTTCATTGACCACCACTTTCCAGCAGGGTCGTCCGTAGCCATGCTCCAGATGCTGGAGCCAAGCCCTAAATTCACAAGCACCTTGTGAATAAAGAGGCCGGGGTAATTGGCCAGAATTACCCCTATTGGGTCACCACCCGCGAGGAGAAGTGCGAGTGTGAAGAATCCATGCGCCAAGTATTCTGCACCGTGGATATCCAACCCAAAAAACGATGTGCCATGAAAGAGTACTGATACTCCAACAAAGGCACCGACACCAACGATTAAAAATAACCACGCAAAGGCTCTCCTCCAGCCTTTGATGTCTGAAATTTGGAGTATTTTAAAAACACTCCAAACTTCTACGGCGACGGAAATTACCGTCACAATCCTCAGCCACGCCAACTTCTTGGCATAGCCGAAAAACTGTTTCAAGCCCTGCAGGCCGTACTGCAGAACAGAAAGCAAGAAACTCCAAACACGGAGCTTCCTAGTAGCTTGGGCAAGCTTCCTCTTTGCCCAATTCCAGATCTTTTTCATAAGCTCCGTTTTTTAAACTGTGAAGA
>CAYZOL010000082.1:0-2794 GCA_964480325.1 uncultured Candidatus Saccharibacteria bacterium
AGAAAAAACTTAACGATGCAACAAAAACACAATGCCAAAGTAAGTGTGCGGGTTTGGGCTTCTTCCTTTTCGCTCGCCGCTACTCAGGAAATACAAATTTGTCTATTTTCCTCCTGGTACTGAGATGTTTCACTTCCCAGGGTGTGCTCCTAAATTTAAATAAAAATTTAGATTAGAGAGGTTTACTCTCTAGGGTTTCCCCATTCGGAAATCAACGGATCAAAGGTTGCTACACACCTCCCCGTTGCTTATCGCAGCTACGCCACGTCCTTCATCGCCTCTTAAAGTCTAGGCATCCACCGTATGCCCTTAAATTTCCTGTTAAGAAATTTATAAACCACTTTTTACCCAGCATATCCCGGGTAAAATAAAAACAAACTCTCTGTTTTATGTTTGCTGATTTTGCTCTTTTTTCTTGACCGCTCAAGTTAAATAAAACAAAGGCAAACAAAGAGAGTTTTCCCCGTCTCTAGCAAAGACCCTGAGTATAAAAGCTGTTAACAATTATACCAGAAAGCTAGGACAGGAATTCAGTTTTCAAGTTTCAGGTTATACTTACCAAACAAAAAACCGCTTTTAGGCGGTTTACAGACAAAAGCAATCGTCTATATCACCGCTTTTTTAAACTGTTGTTTCTTGTTATATTCATACCGATAGAGAGAGTATATATTAAACAAAAAAAGATGTCAAATGACATCTTTTTTTGTTTAATACACTTAAAATATTTAGTATTTTCGTGGCATTTCGTTACTTCCTACACCACTAGAATTCGGTGCGTTCTTGGATACTTCTTGACCAAGTTTTGCTATAAGTCTTGCTGCTGCGTCCTTACCACCTATGCCAAAAGCAATAGCACCAGCTACTGCAAACATTGCAATGATTCCAGTAAATAATATTTGCATATATGCCTCAGCTACTCCTAGCTGACCTAGCGCAATAATAAACGCAAATGTCCAAACTGCGTACTTTGCTACGCTTCCAAGCATATTTGCCGAACTTAGATTCATTGATTTTGAACTAGCGACAATTGCTTTGGAAAGTCCTTCTGAAACAACAGTTGCAATAATTAAAACAAATGCAGCCACTACTACTCTAGGCAAGAACATAAGCACGTCTTCCTTCAGGAATGCGCCAATAGAATCAAGTCCTACTAAGGAAAGTGATGGTAATAAAAATACAATTATCACAAACCACTTCATGAGCTGGCCCACGAAATAACCTGAGTTAAGTGAAACTCCAGCTTTCCTAAACAAATCATCTGCGCCAATTGATTGGAAAAGTTTATCTATTTTTAATGATGTGAAAACATGCTCAAAAGCCTTTGCAATCAAATTACCAAGTACACAGCCTATAATAAAGAGTATTATAGCTATGATAAGACGAGGAGCAAACTGTATGAATCCCCACCACAAACCTTGAAGTGAAGAATTAAAAACATCTCCCCACGTAATCCAAATATTATTCATAATAAATATTTCAAAACCTTAAATGATAAATAACCAACTAATTTATAAGTTCGACCTTATAAAGTTATGCGCTTATTATATCAATATTTAGGCCTTTTTTAAAGCTTGTGTGGATAACTCTTTTGCTTGTAAGATTATCTGATGAGGAAAGTCTAAAATGTCCCGCACTAACTTGTCATACATCTTCAAACGATACAGAAACTCCTTTGTTTCAAAAATAGCATAAGTTAGCTCCGCCCCGATCTCGGCCTCTAGCTTTTTTATCCCGTCTTCAATTTTAGATTTGTTGAGCTTATCTCCAACTATCAAAAAGTCCACTCTACTTTCTTTATTTTTTATAAAAAGCCCTGAAACAACTAAGAGTTTCAGTCGTCCAACTTTTTTAAAGACTTCAACTATCGACTGTGGCTCTATAGTATCTGCACTTATCAATAGCCCCTCAAATTCCTTGATATATTTAAACGACTGGTTAAATGCCAAGCCCTTTGCAGTTTATTTTATAAATGAAACAGAAGATAGTAATTTAAGTTCTTTGCGAATGATACTCGGGTTAACCCTACTTCTTTGAGAAATATCCTTGCTGGTAAAAACTTTGTCCTTATTTAGCAAAAAAAGCCTCATAATTTTTACCCGTGCCACGCCACCCAGTAATTTAGCTAAAACATCCATAGGGTACATTATAGTGTTTTTAAGTCAAAAAACAACCCCATCGTTTTTACGCAATGAGGTTGAAAACTAACAGTATTATAGTTTTTTACAGAGGAGATTATTTAAACTCAACCTTAGCTCCTGCTTCTTCTAGCTTCTTTTTGAAGTCTTCGGCCTCGGCTTTCTTCATACCCTCTTTTAGTGTTGCTGGCGCACCATCAACTAAGTCTTTTGCTTCTTTAAGCCCAAGTCCGAGAACTTCCTTGACTACTTTCATAACAGCAATCTTTTGCTCGCCGGCGCTTGCAAGTACAACTGTGTAAGAATCCTTTTCTTCCGCTGCTTCAGCTGAAGCACCTGCTGCAGGACCTGCTGAAGCTACTGCAGCCGCTGATACTCCGAACTTTTCCTCGATTGCCTTAACTAGTTCGTTCAGTTCGAGAACTGTTGCACTGTCTAGGTCTTTTAAAAATGCATCAAATTTTGACATAATATTTTTTAGTTAACTTTAATAATTTTATTTGCTTTTAGCTACTTCGTTTACTGCTATAGCCAAGCGTTGCATTGGAGAGTTAAGAAGGAATGCAATTTTTCCTAGCAATACCTCCCTGCTTGGAATGATAGCAATTTCTGTCATGTTCACTCCATCTACAAACTTTCCTTCAAAAATTCCACCCAAG
>CAYZOL010000083.1:0-2756 GCA_964480325.1 uncultured Candidatus Saccharibacteria bacterium
AAAGACGCAGTGGGCATGTTAAGATACAATATTATTAGTTATAAATAAAATTTTAGTACTGGGATGACGGAAGATGATAAGTTGAGTCAAAATCAAAATAATGTTTCAGTTCCTAGGAACTACTTGCAAGAAGAACTCTACAAAAAAAATGTAGAGCTTCATTTTGCTAACGAATTTCTTTCACTCGCCCGGGAACTCTATTCCGTAAGTTTGCTTTCTTTGCCACCTACAACACTTGCTGAAAAGGTGACTAGCACAATAAGAGAAAAGCTCGAGTTTGAAATAGCAGGGATACTAGCCTGGAAAAGTGAGGGGGATATTTTAGAGCCATTATATATTTCTAAATCTGATGCCTTAGCTAGCACTCTAAGGAAGATGAATTTTAAACTTCGTGAAATCAGAATCCCAGATGCCTCAAAGCGCGCTACCTTAAAACCATTATTTGAAGGCAAGCATATAGTTACCAAAGAGTTATCAGACTTGTGGGGCGGGTTGGTAGAAGCTTCGGATTTAGTACGGCTTGCAAATGGAGGTAATATTAAAACACTAGTCATGTATCCACTCCTGACGGAAGAGAGGTTTATTGGAGTATTCATTTTAGCATTACACTCAGAATTTATGGAGGTACCAGAGATAGAAAGGGCAGAGTTTAAAACTTTTTCTGATATTGTTGCGGTCTCGCTCGACAAGGCGTATGTTTCAAAGAAGCTAGCAGAAGTAAACCAGAGTCTAGTGTCGGCAAACATTGATTTGCTCAAAGCCAACGAAGAACTAAAAACAGTAGACGCCACCAAGTCAGCGATACTTTCCTCGGCCTCACACCACTTACAAAACCCGCTTCAAAACATAGTCATGGGTACTTCGATGTTGCTTGATGGGTCCTATGGCGAGATGTCCGCTCAAGCTAAAAAGACAGTGGCAGGAATATTTGAATCCGCAAGGCATCTAACTATTACTTTCAAAATGTGGTTGAAGGCGCTTGATTTTGAAAATGAAAGAGTTGAATACAAAATGGAAAATTTTGATTTAGCCCAGCTAATCGAAAAAACTATTGTTGAGTGGGAGGTAAGTGCAAAAGAGCGTGGCTTAGAGCTTACATATGAAAATGATAATAAAATGCCATATATGATAAATGCGGACAAAGAGTGGATAAGAGAAGTAATAATAAACCTTGTGGACAATGCTCTCAAAATGACGGAATAGGGATATGTGAAAGTACGTTTGGAGAAACTTGGAGTTGAAACAGTCCAAATGTCAGTAGTGGACTCGGGCCTTGGTATAACAGAAGAAACGATGAAAAAGCTATTCAACAAACTCGAAAAAGGCCCAGAGGGTTGGAAAAAAGATATTTATGGGACGGGTTTGGGGTTGTACTTGTCCAAGAAAATCATTGAGGAGGGGCATCGAGGGAAAATTTGGGCAGAGTCAAAAGGCAAGGACAAAGGTGCTACTTTTTTTGTACAATTACCTCAAGTTTCTTAAGTTTTGTAAATTATTAGTGTATAATGGGTGCAATGATGATAAAAGTCGTTTAATAATTTAAATATATTTATATACCCATGGAAGGACAAAAAAAGAAAATATTAATAGTTGATGACGACAGCTTTTTGTTGGACATGTACGCTTTTAAATTCAGTCAAAACAATTTTGAAGTTTATACTGTGATGGATGGCAAGCAAGTATTGGAGAAATTAAAAGGTGGTCTAAAGCCAGATGTAATATTGATAGATGTAATAATGCCAGAAATGGATGGATTTGAAACACTAGAACATATTAAGAAAGAAAACCTTTCTCCAAATTCAACCAAAATAATTCTTTCGAACAAAAGCCAACAATCTGATATTGACAGAGGGATGAGTTTGGGTGTTGCAGGGTATATAGTGAAAGCTAATTCAACTCCTGCGGAGGTGATAGATGAAGTTGTGAATATTTTATCCAAAAATTCACCAATGGTTCCGCCTACAATGTCAGAAGAAGTTCCACATGCAGCTACTACAGTTACAGACTCAGCCAAAACTGTTCCATCTGTTGATACGACCGTACCACCACCTTCTTTGACTGCCTAAGTAGATTATTAGTTTTAATTTAGTTGTATTAGCACGAATGAATTATAAACAAGAATTTGAGGAACTTATCTTAACCTTAATACGAGAAGGGGGATCCGATTTACACCTAGGGGCTAGCCGTGTTCCTGCTATTCGTGTGTCAGGAGAGCTTATTTTTTTAGTAAAACACACTCCGTTAACAAATGAAGACATGATAGGCATTTTGGGTGAAATACTTGAAAAGCCCAAAGTAGACAGATTCCTAGAAACACAGGAGCTAGATTTTTCATACAGTTTCCGAGGAGAGGCAAGGCTTCGTGGAAATGCTTTTTTCCAAAAAGGAATGATAAATATGGTATTTAGGCTCATTCCCAAAGTACGTTCATTGTCTGAGCTTCATCTACCACCAGCCATTGCTGACTTGGCTCTAAAGAAACAAGGCTTTTTTCTGGTAGTGGGTCCAGTAGGACAAGGAAAGTCCACAACTCTCTCAGCTATGATAAACCTGATAAACAACCAATACGCAAGACATATAGTAACTATCGAGGACCCCATCGAGTATGTGTATACGCCAGATAAATCAATAATAAATCAGCGTGAAGTAGGTATAGACACGAAGGACTTTCATACAGCACTGCAGTCTGTCTTTCGTGAGGACGTAAATGTAATATTGATAGGTGAGATGCGCACCCCTGAAACCATTTCAACCGC
>CAYZOL010000084.1:0-2730 GCA_964480325.1 uncultured Candidatus Saccharibacteria bacterium
CTAATATTTCGTTGTTTTCACCTATGTACCCAAGATGATGCAAAATGCGTAGCACCAAAACTACTTCAATATTTTGAAGCTCATCTTTTTTTGTAGCATTACCAAGAACCGACAATCCATTCAAAAAATCATCGAATAAAGGAATATTTGGATACTCTCCAGCTAATAATCTTTTTAACAGTCTTGCAACATTAGTATATATTTTTAAATTTGCATATTTATTTGAAAAATCAAAAACATTATCAACTTTTGAGGCACTCGTCACTCGCCAGATGTCTTTGCCTCGTACTAGGTCAACATTCACATATGAGTAGTCCTGAAGCACATAGCGGAGTTTGGACTCGAGCTTGCGTACACCTGTCGCAGACGCGTGCACCATGCCGAGCTCGCGGGTAAAAAGATAAAAAAGTCTACCAGACTCTCCAAAGCTCTTACTACCAAGTATTATCGCCTGTGTGTGATATATATGATGCATGTTATACCTCCTCTTCTTTACCCAATTCGAGCTTTTTGAATTTAATGTTTTCTTCAGTTAAAAAATGTTCCGGAACTTTCCACATCACTGGGAATGAATTTACAAGCATGCCGTCATGTACAGGGAACGCTATTCTGGGCCTCATGTTTATCGCATATTCTATAGCATCCTTACTTTTCAACCATGGGCCACAGACAGGGAGCGCTAGAATATCCACCTTCACATCAGGGTAATGAAAAGCGTCACCTGGATAACATAAATTTCCTATTGTATAACCTGTGTTTTGAACTTGGCCGAAAGTGTTATAAATTTCAGCGTGTAGGTCTCCGAATCCAGTAATTTCAACACCACTAACGTGGTACTTCTCGCCTTGTTCAACTTTTACATAGGCAATCCCTTCCCCTTCTAGGATTTTACCAACTGAAGAATTAGTAATTATTATTGCCTCGGGATTATTTTCTAAAATTTTTTTTAGCGACTCGATATGCAAATGATCTGAATGTTCGTGTGTTATTAGAATTGCATTAATGTTTTTCTCTTCGTTTTGCAAGGTTGAATACAAACCCGGGTCGGTCATAATCCATACCCCTTCGACTGGTTCTGCTACAAAACAACAATGCCCTAACTTTTTTATCTTCATTCCTCTATTTTAACACAAAATTTTTGAGTTCCTCGATGATAGGAGCTACAGATTCCTCATTGATATCTTCAGGCTTTATTTTGCATTTAGAGAAAATCTGGTCTCGCATTTCTAGACCACATTGATTTAAATGAACCCATTTTTCCTCTCCAACAGAATTTTTATGATTTTTATAACGCTCATGTGCTTCCTTCATTCTTTCTTCATACGAAACTACACCAAAAGGGCTAGTTATTAAATCTGCGTAATGCAATATTTTTATATTGAAATCATTGGTATTTTTGTGCTCTTCTAACAACCTAAAATGTATCTCATCAATAAGGGCTGAAACTTCTTTTGGTACCCCTATTTCATTGATAATCTGCAAAGTTGCCTGTTGTTCACTACTACCATATTTATCTATAAATTCCTTCTGCACTCCTCGCCAATATTCTACACCTTCTGGTTGTGCAAATTCTGGAAAAAGATCCAGTTGAAACTTGATAATATTCCCCATATCGTGAAGTAGCGCGGCCTTTACTAAATTGTCCTTATCGACAGACACCTCAATGTTATCGCAAATAAGGCTTACAACTCCAGCCACTCGAAGCATGTGCAACTGCAAATGCTTGCCAATTTTATAATGATTATATATATCAGTGACAGTTCTCATCATTACTTCTTGAGTTCTACTTTAAACTCACTTTCATCAATTATTACTTGAGCACCATCATTCTCAGCAAAAACTAATTCTTTCGCCCCAACAGTTTTGACAAAATCGTCTTTGAATTTTTCAACTAAGCTTTGAGCATTTGTGCTCAAGGATACTTTAACCATCTCGCTTGGCTTGAGCCCCATCGTCTTTCGCATATCCTGCACCGCACGTACGAGTTCACGATAGTTACCTTCTTCTTTGAGCTCGGGGGTTATGTTTGTATCTACATGAACAACTTCACCTTTTTTAACTTCTTTTACATTAAGTTCATCTTTAATTATTTCCACATATTCCAACGTCGGTAATTCAGTTACTGAAAATACTGAAAGTGGTTGTCTTACTGGGATATTATTCACTTGTCTTTCCTTAAGACCCAAAGACACTACTTCACGAACTTTCGTCATCTCATCCAATATTGCTTGGTCAAACTTTACTGATTCTGGCCACTCTACCAAATGCACACTTTCTGATTCATCATCACATCTGAGTGTCTGCCAAACGC
The DNA here is from genome assembly GCA_964480325.1 of uncultured Candidatus Saccharibacteria bacterium. Taxonomy (GTDB): domain Bacteria; phylum Patescibacteriota; class Minisyncoccia; order Phycocordibacterales; family UBA9973; genus UBA9973. The sequence goes on from CAYZOL010000084.1 coordinate 2,312, forward strand.
TCTCTGCGATAAATGGCATGAACGGTGCAACAACTTTGGCAAAAGTTTTAAGTACAAAATACAAAGTTTCTCTTGCCTCGCCGTAGCCTTGTGCGGAGGCAGGTTTGCTCGATTCGTCTTTTATTCTGTCTCGTGAGCGACGCAAATACCAAGTAGAAAGGTCGTCTACAAACCCATCTATCGGCCGAGTTGCAAGTGCCATGTCGTACGCTTCCATCCCTGCGGTTACTTCAGATATTGTTTGGTTAAGTTTGGCTAGTATCCATTTGTCTAAAACATTTTCACTGTTTGGCTTCAAATCTTTTTTCTCTAAATTTTTATCTCTGTAAAGCTCATAAAATGCCAAGGTGTTTGAAAACCTACCCACAACTTTGCTTGAGAGTTCTTGTACTAATTTTTCAGAAAAATTCGCATCCTCC
>CAYZOL010000085.1:0-2680 GCA_964480325.1 uncultured Candidatus Saccharibacteria bacterium
GAATTGGCTAAATCAACTCAAAGTATTGTATCCAAAATTAAAGGGGCTGGTGATGTGGAAGTAGACCTAGCCGGGACCTCACCTGTTTTAAGAATTGAACCTGATGATATCCATATTAAAAACTATAAAGCTTCTATTAAGGATGTTCTAGATACGATTTCTATTGCTTTAGGTGGAGAAGAAGCCGGAATGATTTATGAGGGTGAAAGAAAGTTTCCTATAGTTATTAGACTTGAAGATGATTTACGAAGTGATTTGACAGCCATTAAGAATCTCCCTGTTGGAATTGGTAGTAATCTAACAGTGCCTATGGAAAAACTTGCTAACGTTTCATTTAAAGAAACTTATGGTTCTGTGAATAGAGAAAACTCAACACGCAGAACTGCGGTGCTCGTCAATTTACGAGGAAGAGATACAGAGTCGTTTGTTCTAGAGGCCCAAAAGAAAGTACAAGAACAGCTTAAACTACCTGATGGTTATTACTTTGAATGGGGAGGGAACTTTAAAAATCTCGAGCAAGCAAGAACTAGATTGTTAGTTTTAGCCCCTCTAGCTTTAGCCATTGTCTTAATGATGGTCTATGCTGCATTTGGCAGTATTGCCGAAACTTTACTAATATTTGGCTGTATTCCTATGGCTCTGGTTGGAGGCGTTCTTGGATTAATTCTAAATGACTTACCTTTTAGTATTTCTGCTGGAGTAGGATTTATTGCGCTATCAGGAATTGCAGTATTAAATGGAGTGGTATTAGTAAGTTTTTTTAATAAACTTAAATCTGAAAACAAAACAGGAAAAGAGTTAGTTCTATCTGGTACACTAATTAGATTAAGACCCGTACTTATGACAGCTCTTGTAGCTGTATTTGGGTTTATTCCCATGATGCTCTCAACAGGTGTAGGCTCTGAAGTACAAAGGCCCCTAGCCTCTGTCGTTATTGGTGGAATTATTTCCTCTACCCTATTAACTCTGATTGTCCTACCAATATTATTTTCAGTATTTGAATCTAAAATGGATGGCCGTGTAGCCCATTAATTAAAACAAAGACGGCTCTGCCGTCAAAAGGAGAACAAAATATGAAATTTACTTTATTAACAATAATGATAGCATTTGGCTTTTCATGCGCATCTTTTGCGAGTGATGATCATAATCACAACTCAAATAAAGATGAGCAGCATCAACATAAAGAACATACTTGTAAAAAATGTAAAAAGTCTGAAAAAGACTGTAAATGTGATGAAAAGCATGAACATGATCATAAAAATGATAAAAAAGAAACTAAGTGATTTATGAAAAAAATATCTATCCCTATTATTTTTATACTTTTAACTGGATGTGCCAGTTTCCAAAACCATGATCATATACGTGGCAATATTGTGGCTCTTGATAACGCAAAAGAGGCACATGCATGTATGACTTCGACAGAAGTTAGATTAGGAGATAAGTTTGATGTTTTTCAAACTATATGTATCAAAAAAAGTAATTCATCTCGAATCAATTCTGAAGTTGAAAAAACTGTTTGTCAAAAAATCTTAAAAGGACAAGTTGAGGTTATAGACAATAGCAGTAATGAGCATTTTATAAAAGTAAGAACCATAGGGGACTCCACTTTATCTGAGGGTTATGTTATTGAAAAGTTAAAAAAATAGAGGTGTTTATGAGAAAAATATTATTATTATTTTGTCTTTCTGTTTTTTTTCTTGGATGCTCAAGTCTTCCCAGACATGAGCATCTTACTGGTAGTATAATATCAGTAAATCCAGATAACCAAGCAACTACATGTTTAGAAAGAAGAAAAACTTTTATTGGTCAAAAAATAGCTGTTTTTGAAGAACTTTGTAAAAGAGAAACATATCAGAAGCGCTGGACCAAGGATGCTAAAATAAAATGTGAAAACTTCAAGATTGGAAATGCCGAAATAATTGATAATTCTGATTCACACTCCATCATTTTAAAACCAGTTGGAAATTTTAAGTTTTCAACTAGTTATTTTGTGAAAGAGTAGATAGAAAGAGTTTAAATTATAATGATTACTATGAGGAATTAAATATGGGAACAAATGAAAAAGAGGAAATGAATTGCTGTTCAACAGACAAAAAAATTATTGAAACTCCTATCGCTAAACTTTCAAATACCTCTATTGTTTCTACTTTTAAAGTTTCTGGAATGGATTGCGCAGACGAAATCGCTGCCATTCAAAAAGCACTTTCCAAGCCTAAAATAGGCAAGGTATCTGCAAACCTTATGACTTCGCAGGTTGTGGTCGAATATGAACCCTCTCTTTCTGAAAGCGAAATAATATCTCTGATCAATAGCGCTGGAGTGAAAGTCAGAGAATCTACAGCAACTACTTCTTTTTATTCCGACAATAAGACAAGAGTTTGGCTTGTCGGAATATCGGGAGCCTTTCTACTCAGTGGTCTTTTTTCACAGTGGTTCTTGAATGCTCCTCAAACAATTCTATTTGCTCTATTTTTGATAGCAACGCTTTTTGGAGGAAGCTTGATTCTTCCGAAAGCAATTCGGGCACTTAAGCAGAGTTCTCTCGATATGAATGTTTTGATGACTATGGCAGCTTTTGGCGCTTTTATCATTCGCGAATATTCCGAAGGGGCGGCAGTCGTTTTTCTATTTTATCTTGCTGAAATTGTTGAAGCTTTTAGTGTTTCCAGAGCTCGCAAAG
>CAYZOL010000086.1:0-2555 GCA_964480325.1 uncultured Candidatus Saccharibacteria bacterium
ATTTCGCGCTGTCAGGTTTTTACCTTCAAAAAGCCTAGTGAGGCAATTCTGAAAGGAATGCTCATGGGTGTAGCAAAAAGCGAAGGCTATGAGTTAGAAGGTGGGGTGGCTGAGCTTTTAGCAATACTCGGTGATGGATCGTTTCGTGATGCACTAGGAGTGCTTCAGAAAGTACTCAACTTTACGAAAGGTAAGAAAGTAAAGAAAGAGGACGTAGAAAGTATTACTGGCATACCAAAAACAATTTTAGTGAATGCGACACTTTCAGCAATTGCTAGTAATAATCTAGAGGAGGGAATAGAAGCGGTGGGTAAGGCTTCAAAGGAAAACCTAGATATAAAACTTTTCCTAAAACTTATAATCTTAAAATTCCGCATGGCAATAATCTTACGCTATACACCAAAACTGGAGAAGGAGATGGCCGGGGATTTAGGAGATGACGATATAGAATTTCTACGCGCTCTTGTGAAGTCTGACACCAAAGGTATGCTTAGGTCCAAAAATCTAGCAACACTCCTCGAAGCTTATGCTGATATAGATAATTCATTTATCTCCGAGCTACCACTAGAGCTTGCTCTGGTAAAAATACTAGGAGAGGAGAAAAGTTAAGGGACAACACTTATTGGTATCACAGGATTTTTTTGAACGCTAGTTCTACAAACTCGAGCATGGGGCAAGTATTTTGAAATAAATTCTTGAACATTTTCTGTGCCGTCAGGATATGACACTGTATAAATTCTCTTTGCGGTATAGCCAATTTGTGAGTAATTTTCACATTCTTCTGTGCCGACAGGAATTTGTGGATCATAAATATATTGTATAGGTGGCAATGGAGTTTTATTAAAAACTATTGCTTTGCCTACTGTAGCACTCCTACCATCAGGCACTCCATATATTTCAAAAGTTGCAATTTTGTCTTTAGTGCTACTTTTTATTATCATCAAATGATTTGTGTCGTTAATAAATTTTAAATCAGGTGCCGGATTTGCATAAGTAGCGTCGAGCCCTATGGGGTAAAAAGATACTGCAAAAGAGTGGTTTTGCCTTTCCGTTACTGGCAGTCCAGCGCTTAAAGCTGCTTGAAATAGTATTGTAGATACTTGGCAAAGCCCTCCACCTAGTCCTAGAGTTATCTCACCATTTCTGAAGGCCTTTTCTTCACTAAATCCATCGCTCGCACTTATAGGGCCAAGGGACTTAATATAGGAAAACTCTTCTCCCGGTAAAATAATAGTGCTATCAATACGCTTCATTCCAAGCTCAATATTGTGTGCTCTACCTTTGGTACTGCCGTCATAACTTAGCCCCGCCCTGCCCAAAAGTTGTATTTCTATAACAGGTTGCACCTGCGTTGGCCTGGGCTCATTTGTATTTATGATTTGAATAGATAAATCTGGGGCATCAAGTAAATAGGGTTTTAATATCAGGACCAAGATTCCCGTGATAAAAAAAGCTATTATAAATATAATCTTTTTAAGCACTGCCTTATCAGTATTATCTATAGTAAGTAATTTTACAAGCTAATACTTAAAATATTTTTCTCCCAAGGCATAGATGGTATAGGCAACAAAGGGTGCCGCAAACACATCAATAGAGTAATGCGTGCGCGCTATTATGGATCCAAAGGCAAACACAAATGACATAAAAAGGAAACAGTAGCGGAACTTTTTTTCTTCCCAAAATATTAAGGCAAGAAGAAATGGAAAAGCAACATGTCCTGAAAAGAAAAAATCATTTCCAGTGTATGAAATATTTAAAAGAAAAGAATTCATATCTGGGATGGTCCTCTCCGCAGGTACACCAAGCACAGTAATACTAATAAAAAACGCTCGTACAAAGTATAGCGCCGTGACAAGTTTCACCGTGAGCCACCCTTTTTTTGGGTACTGTATTACAGCAAATACACAAACTAGTATATTTATTATTGCGCCCCAAGCCAAAAAGCCGTATAGGTTTGAGCTAGGTAAAATACTAAAAAGAAAGTCATAAACCTCAGGGGAGTTGACCTTGCTGATAACATTGTCAATTACAAAAAGGTTTAACCATAAAGAAGCAAAAAGTAGAATAACTAAAAATATTTTTTTATTTTTGTCGTTTATCTTCATGAATAGTTAAATTCTATGTTCTTCGGAGTCTGAATTTGTTCGAGCCTAAAGCCGTCAGAGACAGATGGACTATCTTAAGCTATTTATTAATACTAATTTCTTTTCTCTGCGCCAACCTTTCAGCTGAGCTTCTCGTTTTAAAGCAGAAGATCTATTCGGATGCTCTTCTGTGTAAACTATACGAACGACTTCTTTAGAACTTGTATAATGACCACCCATTCCATTTTTATGTTCATTAAAGCGACGACCCAGATCGTTCGTAATTCCAGTATAGAGTGACTTATCTTTACATTCAATAATGTATACAAAATACATAATGTGCCCTTCGACAAGCTCAGGACACTTCGGCTCGCGCACATAAAGGGCCTGCACTGAGCGAGCAAAGCGAGCCGAAGTGCTGCGGGGCCTAGACGAAGTCAGAACCGCTTTAATGACTATATCAGACCTACA